>NZ_JASDCB010000002.1:0-152487 GCF_030408135.1 Pseudoalteromonas sp. APC 3691
GCTGCGGCGGCGAGATTACTTGGAAGGGCTAGCCTATTTCGTACAGGTGGTAGTGCAACTCGATTGGAAAAATATGGATGTGAGTGATGTGATTGAAATTTAATAATTATTTTTGGGGATCCCTTAGCCCAATACCCCAACCTTTGTTAATGACGTAATGTCGTCAAAGTAAGCTTGCTCATTTGTATTTTCTTTAAGCGTATAAAGCTCATTTTTGGTAATGGTATAAAATTCGGTTTTTTTAATATTCCCTTGCGCTGATTGTGGGATCCATTGCAGTGCCATTAAAAATAAAACATCAAAATTATTTTTTTCAACTGACAAAGCAAGCCTTTTTACAGGTAGAGACTTAAGTAGGAAGTTAAACTCCTGCTGTGCGCCGTTTAAAATCTTAATAAACTCAGGAGCAAAACCCTGCTTTTTTTGCGCATTAATAATAATGGGAAAGTAGCCATCTTCAACCAGTACATCAATATCAACTGTTTTTGATAAGCTTGGTTTGGTAAATGTAAGCAAAACAAATAACAAAAATAATTGATGACGTTTCATTTTAATACCTTCTAGTGTGAAGTACTCAATTGCATGTGATTAAATATAATAGCTTAAATATCAAAAAGAAGATTAATACATACGGGAGTATCTAGGCAGCAAAGAGGGATAATAGTGAGATATTTAAAAAGAGTAAGTAGCTTCAATCTGTCTGTGAGTATAAACAGATTAAAGCATGCTTAATTTAAAACTATTTATTGATTAATCGCGGAAATTTTTAAACTGAAAAGGCTGACCTAGCTCAGCACTACGCACTACTTGCATAGCCTCTTGAAGATCGTCACGTTTTTTACCCGTTACACGTACTTCTTCGCCTTGAATAGCAGCTTGAACTTTAACTTTAGAGTCTTTAATGGCTTTAACTACTTTTTTAGCCATGTCCTTTTCGATACCCTGCTTTAAGCCAACGTTACGAAATACATTTTTACCTGCACGGGTAATATCTTGAAGCTCTAAGCTTGATACATCCATACCACGCTTAGATATTTTGTTAGCTAAAATATCAAATAATTGCATAACCTGAGAGTCTGCTTCAGCTTTAAGCTTAATTGTTTTGTCATTTAGCTCAATAGATGCATCAACGCCTCTAAAGTCAAAGCGAGTCTCTAGCTCGCGATTTGCATTATCAACTGCGTTTTTAGCTTCGTTCATTTCTACTTCAGATACAATATCAAATGAAGGCATTGGTTTGCTCCTAACTATTTAATCTTAATTTTATGTGGTAATTATAACGCTAAAATTATAAATCTTTACATTTTTCTGCATCTTGTTCAGGTGCGATATTAAATTAGTTTGATATACTTGCGCCTCTTTTTTAAGCGATTTTAGGATTTGTCGTGACAAGGCGTGTTTATCAAGCAATTTTTTTAATCAGCATAGTAGCTTTTACCTTTTTATTTGCCAAAGAAATAAAAGGTGGCGTTGTAAATTTATTTCCTCATGTTGATAAAGTCGCCCATTTTGGGATTTTTTTTATACTAGCCATAATAATGGATAAAGCGTTTAAGCTTCCTTTATATGCGCAAATACTTTTATTGGCAGGTTATGGCGCCTCTATAGAAATAATGCAAGACGCACTTCCATATAGGCAAGCATCACTCGGTGATTTTTTTGCTGATTTTGCAGGTGCCGCAAGCTACTTTTTACTTAGAGTAATTTTTACACCTCGAAAAAAGAACCCATATGGCTAATATTTTAATTATCGGCGATGGTGCTATTGGCTTGTTACTTAGTCATTTTCTAAGTGCGTCGCATAATGTCAGTGTTTTAACTCGCAAAAGCCCAACAAATACCCGCTTTTATAGTCGAGGTAAGGGTGCATCTAAAAAAATTGACGCACAATTTATTGCATTAAATCAGCTAAATAAAGCGGTTGAATTTGATGTTGTTTTATTTACCGTTAAAGCCTTTCAAGTACTTGATGCATTTACGCAAATAAAGCCTTTTCTACCAAGTCATTGCTCTGTTGTACTTTCGCATAACGGCATGGGTAATGTTGATGAGGTAAATAGCCAGCTAAGCACTCACCAAGCACTCTACTTTTTAACGACAAGCATAGCGGGCTTTAAATCAAACCAATACATTGTGCAGCACACTGGTGAGGGACAAAGTGTTATTGGTGCTTGTAATGAATTAGCTTTTCAAAATAGCGCGCCAATAGCTGATATTTTTAAAGTAATACCCAGCCTAAAGTTTACTAATAACATTCAGCAGCTTCGTTTTGAAAAACTACTCGTAAATATTGCCATTAACCCATTAAGCGCTTTAAGTAATGTAAAAAATGGTGAGTTACGCGCACCTAAGTACAACGCTATAATTTTTAATGCACTCACTGAAGCATGCAATATAGCAAACGTACAAGGGCTTAATATCCCATTGATTAAAGCACTTAATACCGCTTATAAAATAATGGAATTAACGTCTGACAATTACTCTTCAATGCAGCAAGACGTAGCGCATTGCAGAGAAACTGAAATATCAGCTATATGTGGCTATATTAGCCAACAAGGTAAACTTCACGGTATTCCTACACCTTACAACGATGAGTTGTTTGTCAAAATTCAGGCAAAAAAAAGCGTGGTATAAACCACGCTTATATTAATTCTTAACTTTAAGACGACAAACCTTATGGGCGGTAAACTTTTACAGTTTCAAAGCCTTGTTCGTGCAGCATAAGTGCCTGTAGTTGGCTCATTACGCCTCTATCACAATATAAATAGTAGTCGGTGTCTTTTGGTAAATCACCAAACTTAGTCGCCAGACGGAAGAACGGTAAATGAACCACTTCAACACCGTCGATTGCAAGCGGTGCAGCTTCTTCTTCCTCTGGTGAGCGAATATCAACTACCACAGAGCCTACAGGCAAATCAGCAACCGATTCAGCTTCTTTAAGTTCTTGTTTGGCTTCTACGTCAATATCACGCACGTCCATTATACGTGCGTTGTTTACAACGGTATCAAGTACATCAAAGTCGAACTTTTCTTCTTCACCAAGAATAACGTCTATTTTGGCTTTAACCGTTGGCTTTTTAGAAATAACACCACAGTATTCAGGCATTGTTTCTGCCATTTCGGCCGTACCAATTTGACGAGCAATATTAATAATTTCTTGCTTATCGTGTTGAATAAGCGGGCGTAAAATAAGCGTTTCAGTAACACGGTCAATCACGCTTAAATTCGCTAATGTTTGACTAGATACTTGGCCAATACTTTCGCCAGTAACAAGTGCTTGAATGTTTAACTTTTGCGCAACCACACTCCCTGCGCGCATCATCATACGTTTAAGTACAACACCCATTTGGCTGTTTTCAACGTTTTCTAAAATTTCAGCAACAACAGGTTCAAAATCAACCGTTACAAATTTAACTTTATGTGTAGAGCTGTATTTTTTCCATAAGTAGTAGCTTGCTTGCTTAACGCCAATTTCGTGCGCTGCGCCACCTAGATTAAAGAATAAAAAGTGTGTGCGCGCGCCTTTACGAATCATTTGGTAACTTGCTACGCCAGAGTCAAAACCACCCGACATAAGCGAAAGCACATCTTCTTGCGTTGGCAGCGGAAAACCAGCCATACCAAAATGTGTTTGCGAAACAATGTAAGCTTTATCATCTTTTACTTCTAAGCGTATTGTTACTTCTGGGCGGCTAAGCTTTACGCTTGCGCCTTCGATATGTTGATTTAATCCACCACCAACATAACGCTCTAAATCAGTTGAGGTAAAGTCGTGTTGACCTATACGCTTTGCACGAACACAAAAGGTTTTACCTACAATAGTATGACCAACTAACGCTATTGTTTTTTGGTAGATATCATCAAGAGTTTCGAATTGTGTTTCGGTTACTTCAATAAATTGAACAATGCCAGGGATGCGTTTAAGGCTATCGATAAAATCAAGACGAACTTGTGCGTCTTCAAGTTTTGTAACAACTGAAATGTTATCCCAGTTATTTCTTACTTGTACTTTTTCGTCAACACGGCGCAATACAATTTTAATGTTATTCTCTAACACTTTAGTAAAGCGTTTACGGACCGAACGGCTTTTAATGGCTATTTCAGGATGTAGTTTGACGATAAATTTAAGCATAGTTCACTCTTAGACTGCGGGAATTCGCGCTCCCAGGCATTTGGCGCGGGATTATAGCAAAAAATTCAGCGTCTAGGAAACAGCCTATTACTATCGATTAAACTACTGTTGGGGCTTGTTGCGCTAATTCAGTATATTTTTCACGTAGCAGGTTCATTTTATCAATGCTTTTATCGGTACTGTACGCTCTAAATAATGTAAGTACTTTTAAAATACCGTGATATATATCTTGCTCAGCAAGGGTACCGCTTGGCCTACGAGCCTTAATATAAGGCGTCCAAAAGCTAACAGTTAACTTTAGTGTATGGGCCAAATCAATCACATCTTGCTCATCAATAGCAATCATTTCACTATCACGAAGACCTAGAATAATTTTGCGAACTTGCTCTAATAACTCTAACTGAAAATCAATGTAAGCTTGTTTTAAATCAGCATCTCTAGAGAGAATATCCCCGAGATTATCGTAAAAAAAATGGTAACGCCACATCAATTCAAATAACGAATCTAAATAAGCCGTTAAATGATTAAATGCATCATCATCTTTATTAATAGGTTTAAAGTGAGTATTTAAATGATCGCGATACAACGCAAAAATATGACGGATAATGTCTTCTTTATTTTTAAAATGATAATAAAGATTACCCGGGCTCATCCCTAAGTTTGATGCAATATGATTTGTCGTTATTGCACGCTCACCATTTTCGTTAAACAACAAAATACTGGTGTGTATTATTTTATCCTTGGTATTCATATGCTAATACTCAAATTATCTATAGGCTACATTACACTCAAAAGAGGTAAACAGTATAAACAAATATGAATCATTAAAACACTCAAACCTTGGACTGATCTGTTCAAAGAAAGTAAGTGTTTATATGCTCTATTAGCTAGGCTGCTTTGTGGCATAAACACTGTTAAACTAGCGCTAAAATCATAAATAGTGAACATTATGAAAGTTATTGCAATTTACCCGGGCACCTTTGATCCACTAACTAATGGTCATACAGATCTTATTCAACGTGCAGCTAAAATGTTTGATACCGTATTAGTTGCGGTTGCGAACAACCCAAGTAAAAAACCCTGTTTTAACCTTGAAGAACGTGTTGAACTTGCAAACTCTATTTTAAGTCACTTAGATAATGTTAAGGTTATTGGTTTTTCTGGCTTATTGGCTGACCTTGCGCGCGATCACAATGCTAATGTGCTTATTCGTGGTATTAGGGCTGTATCTGATTTTGACTATGAATTTCAATTAGCTAACATGAACCGCCGCCTGAATCCTGATTTAGAAAGTGTATTTTTAACACCCGCAGAGCGAAATTCATTTATTTCATCAACGCTTGTTAAAGAAGTCGCTCGTCACAATGGTGATGTAAGCGAGTTTGTAGACCCTGTAATTGTCAAAGCGCTAAAAACTAAACTGGGCTGTGGTGCCAGTTAATAATAAATAAGGCCTGTTAGCACTGAAATCCATTACTAATAGGCCCTTTTATTAAACACTTTATTTAGCTTTCCTTCTAACCAAGCAAGTTTTAAAACATCTTTACCTATAAAGAAAACTAAAACCATGGTCAAATCTGTAAAATTTATACCTACTATGTACACCCACCAGAACCACCAAAATTCATAATGGTGCATAACATCATTATCTATATACATTGCAAAAAATAGTAAGGTGTTTATACCTAAACCAAATAATAAATAAATGTATACACCGCTAATTCTTATAAAAAAACCAGATAAAATAATAACAAATAGAGTAATACTATCGAATAAGAAAAAATCGAAGTAAGTTATCGAATCCATATCAATAAAAATACTAGAAGAGTAAGAAAGTGCCATGATGAAAGATAGCCATACAATGCTTTTATCTGCGTTATTTATAGAGCTTACTAAAGAATATAGAAAAGCCATCAAAAAGCCCCACTGTACAAAAGCACCTATATAAAAAGAGATATTTGTATTTAAAAGTAGCTCAATCATCTTACCCCAACACTATATAAACCGTTATTGTAACGCTTAACATATAACGGCAACATAAAAAATGCACAAAATCACTCTTCTTTTAAGTTGAGCTTTACTGCCTCAGCGATCTAAACTTAACCTTCTAACACACCTTAAAAGCTTGTTTAAGCCTAAAACATCCTTATTGATGATTAATACCAATGCCATTGTAAAGTCGACAAAATACATTCCAAAAATATAAACTGTCCAAAACCACCAATAGTAAAGAGTACCTGCAATTTCAATATCGTAATGCATACCTAAAAATAAACATGCATTAATAAAAAGCCCTACAATTAAATAGTCAAAAGCAATGGGGACAGGATTTTTACATACAGCTCGCCAAAGTAATAAAGTAACTATGGTAACAAAATCAAAATAAAAGTAATTTAAGTGAGGAGTCGAAGTTCGAGGATCCATAAAAAGACTTGAGGTATAAGAAACCAGCATAATGAATGATAACTGTAGCAGGCTTTTATCTGCCTTATTTATACTTGCTGATAGATTATATAAAAATGAAATTAAAAAAAACCAAGTAAATAACAGCCCTATATTATCGCCTAAATCGACAAGACTCCAGAGCAGGTCAGCCATCAACTATCCCCTTCAAACTCGTAATCAAACCATTTTTAAATTTCATTAAATATAAAAAATCTTTGTTTATAAAAAATATAGCTACCATCATAAAGTCGGCTAAATTAACAACAATTGAATAAAAAAACCAAAACCACCAAGGTTCATAATTATTAAAAACTGACACATCTATATACATACCAAGAAATAATGATGAGTTTATAGTCAGCCCTAACAACAAGTAGATCGATATAAGATTTTCAATAATGAAAAACCTTAAAATAAAGATGGCTAAAATAGTTGCTATATCAAACAAAAAGAGTTCAAGGTACGATATGTGTTGTATATCGATAAACAGGCTTGAGGAGTAAGAAATTGACATAACAAATGATAACCATACAGCTTCTTTTTTAGGTGTGTTAATACTTACAACTAATGCGTACAAAAAGGCCATTAAAAAGCCCCACTGTACAAATGCACCTATGTAAAAAGAAATTGCTGGATTAACTAGAATATTATCCATTTTTTTTGAGATTTTTATTGAATACTAGTGACAGAATCATTAAAACATCGAACATATTAACGCCAACAGAATAAACACTCCAATACCACCAAGGCTCATAGTTATATAAAACGTATAGGTCATAATGCATTATGAGAGTGAGTACAGCATTTGTTGTTAACGCAAAGATGATGAAGTGAAAGGCTGCAGAACGTTGGAGTACTTTTAAGTGCTCTAAAATTAATAGAGCTAAAATTGTGATTAAATCATAAAGCGCCCAGTTTAAATATAAACTTTCTAATAAGTTTATATAACCACTGGAAATATATGAGCAGAGCATAAGCGCAGATAAATAAACAGGAGACTTATTTTCTTTATTTATCGTAGAGGCCAAAGAGTACAGGAAGGCCATTAAAAAGCCCCACTGAGTGAAGGCTTTTACATAAACCATTAGGGGTTCAGTAACGTACATTTAAGCTAAGTGACTTTGTGGGTATCGTTTGGCTTGAAGTAATTAAGGAGTTTATTTTTTAATTTATGAAGACCAAGTAAGTCCCTATCTACAATTAAAATAACAATCATTATAAGGTCGATTATATTGACCGAAAATGTATACAAGTCCCATAAAAACCAAGGTTCTCTGTTATTGTTAACATACATATCTAGGTACATACACAAACTCAATAATGAATTAACTATAAGACCTATTAATATATACATAAATGAGGGAGTTGTTTTTTTTAATAGTAAATAAACTGATAGTAGAGCTATTACAGTAGCATAATCATAAAGAGCCCAATCAAGGTAAAGAGAGTTTTCTATTGATAACCATGTAAAAAAATAATCTGATGCGGTATATGAAAGCATCATAATGAAAGAACTGAGCAATAAGGTTGTATTTCTTTTTATATCTAATGAAAAAACAAAAACATTAAAAAAGAACGCCATCAAAAAGCCCCATGAAGCAAAAGCTGATAACGAAAAAAAACCAAAAAACTCAGTTAGAAACATTCATGACCTTCAATATTTATTTTGGTTTACTTGTATCAAGTATAACCCCACCACGCTGTAGATTATCACTGCTCGCTGCAGAAATAGCCTCTTGAGAGAAGCTTACTGTATCAGATTGCAGGGTTTTAGGGCTAGCAGTTTGTTCCATTGCAGGCTTTAATTGTTGTGTTTTGTTGTATGCTTGCATTTGTAATTGGCTATTAGCTGAAACTTGCATGTGATTGATCCTTGTAAAAGTTTTAATTATATTTGGTGCAACTTTTAACCACATTATTATGTAGATAAATGCATTACCTGTTTTAAGCAGTGATAGCTATTTTGCTATCTATCTTATACATAGCAACCAATGTGCCAACTTTTTTTGACACATTAAAATTCACTCAAAAAATATAACCCAACCAAACAACTCCGACCAGTTTACTGCAAATATAAAAAAACGCACAGGGATAACCGTACGTTTTTTGTATCCAGGGAGTTTAAGCTACGTATTTACACGGGATCTCCGCACGTGTACTTAGCTTCAAAATATATTCCATTGCTACTTCGTCACAATTTTCTTTACGAAGGCAAAGTTCACAATCTTTCATTACTTTTTCAGGCAAAGAGTCTTTGCTACAAAAAGTAAAACGTTGTTGTTCAAAAAAATCGGGGACACGGGTCAATACAATAACTCGGTTAAGTGCCAATTTTTTGGCTTTAGTAAGTAGGTGCTCTACAAGCTGTCTACCCTGCCCCGTCACTTTACTTTTTGGGTCTATACCCAATGAGCGTATTTCAGCAAGGCCGGTATCGTAAATGTATAACGATGCACAACCTGACACTTTTCCATTTATTTCAGTAACTGCAAACTCGTTAATAGAGTGCACCATATCGCTTTTTGCACGAGGTAGGTTTTCGCCTACCGTTGCCCAATGCTGTATAAGTGTTGCAATTGCCTCTACATCATCTAAATTTGCATCACGTACCGTTATTTGCTGTTTTTTTTTGGCTTCTTTAACAGCATTAGTTACTTGCTCAATAGACGTCCCACCAAGCGCTTGACGCGCTTTTATACACGCATCAATTTCAAGTACTGGGTAAACATCATCTTCAAACACAGTGTTTACTGATTTGTACTGCTCAAGTGATAGCTCCTCAAGTGTTTTACCTTCGCTAATCGCAAGCTGTACAAGTACACCCACAATATGATGCCCTTCTCTAAATGGCACACCTTTCGCAACTAAGTAATCAGCAAGTTCGGTGGCATTAGCGTGGCCGCCTTTTGCCGCTGCTAACGTTTTATCACCATTTACTTTTACGCCTTTAATACACGCTTGCGCCATATGAATACATGCAAGCCATGTTGGCATAGCGTCAAACAGGCCTTCTTTGTCTTCTTGCATATCTTTATTGTATGCAAGTGGCAGCGCCTTTAATGTCATCATCATAGCGCTAAATGCACCAAATACACGTCCGGTTTTACCGCGAATAAGCTCGAGTGCATCAGGATTTTTTTTCTGAGGCATGAGCGATGAGCCTGACGTGACGTTATCAGCAAGCTCTATAAATCCGGCTTCACCCGAATTATAAAAAATCAGATCTTCAGACATACGAGATAAGTGAATCATCGAAATAGACGCACAACTTAAAAGATCTAACACGAAGTCACGATCAGATACGCCATCAAGGCTATTTTTTGTAGCCGCTGTAAAACCTAATCCGTGGGCTAATGCTTGGCGATCAATCGGATAAGCTGTACCTGCTAATGCACCACTGCCTAATGGGCAAAAATTCATGCGCGCTTTAGCATCTTGCAGGCGGCTTTCATCGCGCTCTAGCATTTCTACATACGCCATACACCAGTGGCTAAACAATACTGGTTGTGCGCGCTGTAAATGCGTGTAACCTGGCAATATTGTGCCAAGCTCTCGCTCTGCAAGCGCTACAAATTCGCCTTTTAGCTGTGCAATGGCATCTAGTAAATGATCGGCTGTATCACGGCACCATAGTCTAAAATCGGTGGCAACTTGGTCATTACGGCTTCGGCCTGTATGTAATTTTTTAGCTAAATCACCTACTTTTTCAATTAGAGCAGCTTCAACATGTGAATGAATGTCTTCTGCACCTGAAGTAGCAACTGATTGTGGATCAGCTTTAACTTCTTCAAGTAGCTCATTTAATGCAGCAACTAATTTTGTATGCTCATCACTTGAAAGTACATTTACCTGTTCAAGTGCACCAGCCCATGCCACAGAGCCAATAATATCTTGCTCTGCTAACTGGTAGTCAAAGGGAAGAGAGTCGTTAAATTGCTTAAACGCCTCATCTGGACCCGTAGAAAAACGTCCGCCCCATAATGCCATGAAATCTCTCCAAACCCTGTAGTGCCCCTTTTATAAGGGGCTATAAATAATTTACTTTTTAGCCAATGCTGAAATTCTGCTTGAAAGCGAGAATAAACGAATAAAGCCTTCAGCGTGTGACTGGTCATATACATCATCTTCGCCAAATGTAGCAAATGCTTCGCTGTATAAGCTATTTGGTGATTGCTTTTGAACCGCAGTTACTTGACCTTTATATAGCTTAAGTACCACTTCACCTGTTGCCACTTTAGAAAGTGCTTCTGCACCGGCTAAAATAGAATCTTTAAGTGGTGTAAACCAACGTCCGTCGTACACTAAATGTGAAAATTCACCACCCAGTACTTCTTTCCATTTACGGCTTGCTTTATCAAGCACTAGCTCGTCAATGGCTTGAAGCGCAGCCATAATTACTGTGCCACCTGGTGTTTCATAACAACCGCGTGACTTCATACCTACTAAACGGTTTTCTACAATATCAACACGCCCAACGCCATGAGGTGATGCAATATCGTTTAATTTAACTAAACAGTCATATGGTTTAAGTTCTTCGCCATTTACAGCAACCACTTCGCCTTCAACAACTTTTAAAGTTACTAGTTCTGATTTATCTGGTGCTTGCTCTGGAGAGTTAGTCCAAGTCCATACTTGCTCAGTTGGTTGACACCATGGATCTTCAAGCTCACCACCTTCGTGCGAAATATGCCAAGCGTTAGCATCACGGCTATAAATTTTTGTAGCAGATGCTGAACACGGAATGTCACGCTCTGCTAAGTAATCAAGTAATGATTCACGACTCGATAAGTCCCACTCACGCCATGGCGCAATTACTTTTAAATCTGGAGCAAGGGCTGCAAAACATGATTCAAAACGAACTTGGTCATTACCTTTACCAGTACAACCATGAGAAAGTGCATCAGCACCTACTTTACGTGCAATTTCAACTTGTGCTTTAGCAATAATAGGACGCGCCATAGACGTACCTAGTAAATAAGTACCTTCGTAAATCGAGCCCGTTTTAAGTGCTGGATAAATGTAATCACTTACCATTTCATCTTTTAAATCAACTACGTAACATTCTGAAGCACCTGAAGCGATTGCTTTAGCTTCTACGCCTTCAAGTTCTTCTGCGCCTTGACCTACATCCGCTACAAACGCAACAACTTCACAACCGTAGTTTTCTTTTAACCATGGCACGATAGCCGATGTATCAAGACCACCTGAATAGGCTAAAACGACTTTTTTAATTGAACTCATAGGTGTTCCTTAACAAAATTTGGATTTAGTAATGTAACTAGCAAAGCATTTTGCGCGTGCATGCGATTCTCTGCTTGTTGAATAATTTTCGATGCTGGACCATCCATTACCTCAGAGGTAATTTCAAATTCACGGTGTGCCGGTTGGCAATGTAATACCGTAGTTGCACCTGTTTGATCTAGCAATGCCTGATTTAATTGATAAGGCATATATTTTTCTTTAACTTGCTCAAGCGGTGTTGTATCACCCATTGATACCCATGTATCTGCATATACAACGTTTGCACCAACAGCCGCTTCAACACGGTCACTTACCATCACTGATGCGCCATTCATTGCCGCTATTTGCTCTGCCTTTTTAAGGATTTGCGAATCAGGCGAGCTGCCTTTTGGCGTTACAGCAACAAAATCAGTGCCAAGCGTTGCCGCTAAAAGCATTAATGAATGAGTTACATTGTTGCCCTCACCTAAGTAAGCCACTTTAAGCTCGCTCACATCGCCGTGAACTTCTTGAAGCGTTAAAAAATCAGCAAGAGCTTGGCATGGGTGGTATAAATCACACAAACTATTTACTACCGGTACTGATGCGTATTCACCTAATGTAGTTAATGTGCTGTGCTGATTTACGCGAGCAACAATACCATCGGCCCAAGTAGAAATATTAAGTGCGAAATCTTTAATTGATTCACGTGCACCCATAGCGCCATTTTGCTGATCTAAATAAACTGCATGGCCACCAAGGCGGTTAATACCTATATCAAACGATAAGCGAGTACGTAAACTTTGTTTTTCAAACAATGTTACGATTGATTTTCCCGCTAATACGTTGCTGTATTTTTCTGGTTTTACTTTTATATCTTGCGCTAACTTTAATAAATTAAGTGCGCCTTCTTGGTCTAACTCTAAACCCGTTAAAAAATTCTCAAACATAATAAACCTATGGTGTAATCTTAGTTCCGACATGCTCGCCTTGTAGCAGAGCAGTTAAATTTTCTGGCTTTTGCCAGCTGGAAATATACACACCGCGTCGTAAATGTTGGGCAGCGTGAAGGCTGGTCTTAACTTTGACCTCCATCCCGCCCACAATTACTCCATTTGTAATTAAAGTATCAATGTGTTTTGTGTCAAGTTGATGTAACGGCTGTTTATTTTCGTCAAGCACTGCTTCAACATCCGTCATAAAAATAAGCTCAGCATTTAAGTTACTAGCAATAGCCGCTGCTGCTTCATCTGCATTTACGTTGTACCAAAGCCCTTGCTCATCAAAGCCTATAGAGCTAACAATCGGTAGGCGACCGATTTTAAGTAAATCATTAACAATAGAATCGTCGTTGCTTTTACATTTACCCACTAAGCAAAGCGCTTTTAGCTTTTGAGTGGCAGTAACACCTGCCTCAAAAAGGCTTAAGCCCACAGGCTTGTGCCCAGCACTAATAGCTTGAGTCATTAATTGTTTATTAGCGCAACCTGCGAGTGCACCCACTATATAAGGCATTTGCTCTGCTGGGCTAATACGTAATCCTTGGTGTTTAGCACTGGCAAAACCCGCTTGTTTTAACCATGTATCAACTAAAGCGCCACCGCCATGTACAATGACAAATTCATCATTTTTTTGCTCATTTAATACATCAAACAACGCTTTTGCTGCATTTTCTGTATTAAGTACTGCACCACCTAGCTTAATTACCCACGTTTTTTTACTCATTTAAAACGCTCCTTTTAATCCAGTGGTATGATCTAAATTCATAGAAATATTAATACACTGCAAAGCTTGTCCAGCAGCGCCTTTTAATAAGTTATCAATAGCAGACATCACAATTAACTGCGTTCCTTGTTGCTGCCAGCCAATATCAACAAATGGCTGCTTAGCTACACCTTTAATTGAAGGTACTTTATCGCCTAATAAACGAATTAATGGCTCGTTAGCAAGTACTTGATAAGCCGATGCAACGTTTTCTTTGGTAACGCCTGGCTTAAGTTGTACATAAATAGTTTCTAAAATACCGCGCGGGAAATTACCTAAATGCGGTGTAAATAACACTTTGTGACCAAGGTGTTGTTCAATTTCAGGACCGTGGCGGTGGTTAAACAAACCATAAGGTGCAAGCGATACCTCACAAAAATGTGTTCCTACACTCGCTTTACGCCCGGCACCCGTAACACCCGATACGGCATTAATAATAATACTTTCGCTGCTCAATAAGCCTGCTTTTTTAAGCGGTTTAAGTGCATTAAGTGCGGCAGTTGGGTAACAGCCTGCAACAGCAATTAGCTTTGCGTTAGCGATAGCATCATGGTTCCACTCTGCTAAACCGTAAGCCGCTTCATTTAAAAGCTCTGGGTGTTGATGCTCAAAACCATAGTAAGTAACGTAATCATCATTATTTGCTAGGCGATAGCCACCAGATAAATCAAATACTTTTTTACCCATAGCTAAAAATTGAGGCGCTAAATCAACACTTACTTTGTGATCGGTACATAAGCATACATAATCAGCATAACTTTGAATGTCATCAAAAGCTGATGCACTAAGAGGAAGTAAAGGACAATCTAGTAAGCCAAGGTGCTCTGGGTATAAATCACTTAGTAATTTATTTTTATCTAAGCTACCCTCAGATACATAACAGCCTGTTAAGGTAAGGTTTGGATGATTAGCAACTAAGCTTGCTAACTCTGCGCCGCTATAACCGCTTGCGCCAATAATAACTACATTCATTGATTACTCGTTATTTTAAAATTTACTGCTAAATATATATGTTGTTCGCTTAAACTAGCTAAGACGCTAAATTAAGACTTAATTTAATGAATTTGTAGATTATCGTCGCATTATTTTCATAGCTTTACTTTAATATATTTATGCTTAAAAAGTGAATTGATATTCATCATAAATACTTTTATATTGTTATGCAATTAAATTGAATAATAATTTTGGATTTTTTTTATGCCTTTGCCTTCGTTTATTTCTATGTATCAACAATTGATTGCAGCCCCTTCTATTAGTGCAATTGAAGACAGCTTGTGTATGAGCAATAAAAACGTAATTGAACTCCTTGCGAGGTGGTGCGAAACACTCGGTTTTACGTGTGAAATTATTGAATTAGAAGGAGGTAAAGGCCGCTTTAATTTATTAGCAAAGCGTGGAAAAGGCGATGGCGGGTTAATGCTTGCGGGCCACACGGATACAGTGCCTTTTGATGACAGCCGCTGGAACCACAATCCGTTTAAACTTACCGAACTAGACAATAAATTGTACGGGCTAGGAAGCATTGATATGAAAGGTTTTTTTGCTTTTGTATTACAAGCGATTAGTGAACTTGATGAAAAGCAGCAAACTCAACCTATTTTAATACTCGCCACTGCCGATGAAGAAACAACTATGGCAGGTGCACAGCAAATATGTAAGCACCCTAATTTAAAACCTGCACGCTGTATAATTGGCGAACCTACTGATATGACGCCAGTATTTATGCACAAGGGCCATATGAGTACAGCAATAAGAGTGGTTGGTCGCTCTGGGCATAGCTCAGATCCCGAACGTGGCCTTAACGCCATTGAAGTAATGCATAAAGTGATTACAAAATTGATGATCTTAAAAGAGCAATTAAAGCATAAGTATTCAATAAATCACTTTAAAATTCCTTATCCAACATTAAACTTAGGTAATATTCATGGTGGCGATAATGCGAATAGAATTTGTGGTTGCTGTGAAATGCATATAGATATGCGCCCATTACCAGGTTTAAGTGTACAAGAACTACAAGCATTAGTGCTTGATGCAACAAAAGAGATAAATCAGCAATACCCAAATGCGGTGAGCGTTATTGATTTACATGAACCAATCCCGGCATTTAGTGGGAGCACCGACAGTGCTTTAGTTAAAATGGCTGAAAAAATAGCGGGGCAAAAAGCGGTCGCAGTAAATTATTGCACTGAAGCGCCGTTTATCCAGCAACTCGGTTGTGAAACAATCGTAATGGGCCCAGGCTCAATTAACCAAGCGCATCAGCCTGATGAGTTTTTAGCGTTGGAAAAAATAAAACCATCGCAACAAATAATCACCAATATCATAAAAGCAAACTGCTTTAGCAATCAGAGTCACTAACTGCTAACAACACAAAATAATAAAGGCACCAATTGGCGCCTTTATTAATACAAAACTAAGGCCTAATCACCTTTAACTTCTAAGTTAATAAACTTAACTAGCTCTTCAGGTTGCCCTACTAGCATCATAACTTGTTGGTTAATTTCCATCATAGTTTTACCTTCAGGTAGCTTTGCTGACACACTGAATGAATTTAAACCTTTCGCAAAGCTGGTTAAAGCCTCTGCAATATCTTCAGTTACAGGAGCTTGTTGTAACTGCTGCTCTAACATCATTTCCATTTGCTCTAGCGTCATGCCTTGCTTTTCAAGCTCACTTGATAGTAAGTCTTTTAACTTACCTTGGTTATTTAAGGCAAAGCTAACATTGCGCGGCTCTAACTTACTCATTGCTTGCATAACAAGTGTTTGCTGCTGTAACTCTTGCTCATAAGTAAGTGGCTGGTTACCCGCTTCTTGCTGCGCTTTACTAATCGCCAATGAAGCATCCATTAATGCTTTTGAATTAGCCAAGCCCATATCCATATTAAAACTAACAATGTCTTTTGCATCAAGCTTAACTACTACATCACTATTGCCAGACTCTTCATCGTAATCAAGTGATGAATGTAAGTCGTAACTTGCCGACGCGAGCATTTCGTTTGTATCAGCAGGTAATTTTGAAACAAAATCTTTATCAAACTGAAAGCTTTTTACATCAAATGATGTATGCGGTGATATTTTATCTGGCTCGTAACCTGTTATTTCAATGCTTTGAATATTAGCAACATTGTCGCCCTCTGGGCTTATTACTTCCATGTTTGTTATTTCTACGCTTTTTGAAATAACACTTGCCGATAAACCAGCGTATTTAAATGTAGCGCCAGTTTGCTCGCTTACTAAAGCAAGTTGCTTATCTACTTCTGCACGCACTTCTTGTGTAGCTACATAATTTGCATAGCTCACGCCACCAACGCCCGCAGCTACAATCGCTGCAACTATTACTAACTTTTTCATGTTATTTCCTTATTCTATTCTTTGTGTAAACCGAGTTTTATTAAGAGTAACATTACACATTAACACCCGTAAGTATTAATTAATTAAACTAAGCAACTCATGTACTGTTTTAACTGGGGTAATTTTAGCGCCCAGCCCTTCCATCGACTTATGGTAATTACGAAATGGAATATATATTTCTGTAAAACCATGTTGTGCCGCTTCTTTAACACGTGGTACGCCACTGTCAATTGGGCGCACATCGCCATTTAAGCTAAGCTCACCCATAATACACGTGGTACGAGGCACAACAAATTCGTTTAAGCTGCTAAGTAACGCGGTTACTAATGCTAAATCAATACAAGTTTCTGTTTCATCTATTCTTAGGCCACCCACAATATTAAAAAACGTATCGTGGAATATTTTGGTTTTAGTGTGTTTTCGTAATATGCCAGTCAGCATTTTTATGCGGTTCATGTTTAAACCAACGCAAACACGCTGCGGAAATTCCGCCTCGGTTTCGGTAGTTAAACACTGAATTTCAAGTAGTAAATTTCGATTACCTTTACGGATACAGGTAATTGTAGAGCCTGGCGAGTCGGTTGTAGACCCCGATAAAAATATTTCGCTCGGGTTATCAACACTCAACATACCACGTTCGCACATTTTAAAAATACCAACAGTATCAATATCACCAAAGCGGTTTTTATTTGCCCTAAGGGTTCTAATTTGCCCATCGTTGGTGTCTATGTGTAAAAGCGCATCGACAATATGTACAAGTGTTTGAGGACCTGCTATTTCGTTATTTTTATTTACATGAGCAATAATGAACATGGTTACATCATTTTGCTTACAGTATTGAGTCAATGCTTGGGCGGCACTTTTTACTTGCGAAGGGGAACCTGGGCTACCATTTGCCGTTTCGGTTACAACCGCTTGAATAGAGTCAATAACAGCAAACTTAATTTTATTTTTCTCGAGCTCTTCAATGATGGTTTCAACACTGGTTTCTGAAAGTAAATAAAGCTCGTCAGGGTTATAGTTTAACTTTAAACGATTTACCCTGTTTTTAAACTGCGATAATGACTCCTCGGCCGTACAGTAAAGTGACGGCATACGTTGTGACATTCTCGCTACTAGGTCAGATAGCAATGTTGTTTTACCAGCACCTGGATCACCCGAAATTATATTAACAGAGCCGGTAGTTACACCACCGCTTAGCACACGATCGAGCTCGCCAATTTCTGTCAGCTGTTTTTCTGCCTCTGACGTAGCAATATCATTAATTTTTTTAGAGCCGCCACCAGCACCGCCAGCATAACCACCTACATTTGCTCGAACTGACGCTTTTTTACTCTGCCCTGCTGAAGGTTTAAATTCTGCTAATGTGTTCCACGCACCGCAGCGGCATTGACCCTGCCAACGTGGGTAGTTCATGCCACATTCTGTACACACAAACTCTATTTTTGCCGCTTTAGTCATTTATAACCTTATCTACGATTCTCTAATTTTAAAAACATTTACTGTTAATAACTTATTTTGCCACTTCAAGCATTTACTTAGCAACAAACTCTTGCCTGCGTAAAAATCTAGCGTCACAATCATTAAATACACATGGTGTTTCTTTTTAGCTATAATTTAGGGCATACTTTTTGCTTTGAAATAGTTTAAAGTAACTTGCCAACAAAATGGCATATAACACATAATAACAAGAGCTAAACAGTAGTAACTAAAATAATTGTACCTATATTAATAACATAGCGCGATTTAACGTTTATTGAACTTCTAATAAATGGACTTAACAGTATACCTACTTTTTCAATTAGACGGTGATGGTTTTATAAATGGCTGATGACATAATGCTCAAACACGAAGACCTCGTGAATGAGTTAAAAACATATTTAGGCAATGCTAAATTTGACCTAATTTTCAAATCAAAAACCGCTGGGTTAACCAAACCTGAGCAATTTTTGATGAAAATGGAAATGTCACGCTTATCTCAGCCAGTGGCACGCTTTGTTGATCTTCGTGGATTAGTGACGGGCCAAGTAAAACCGTATGAGCATAACGGTAAACAGCACTTTATGGATGACACAGCCATTGAAGTGTTTGAAAAAGCACTTAAACAGCATGGTGAATATACTCTAGCCGTTTACGAAGCCGTAATGAATACAGAAAATAACCACCGCGTATTACAAAAACAAGCCGCCGAAAAATCAGAACTACAAGAATCAGAAAGTAACTTAAGCACTGAAGTAATTAAGTTTGCCTCTTACGAGAGCCGACGTGAAGAACGGATGAATTACTCAATAAAAGTAACTATTGATTACAAAGATAAAAAGAACATTGCTGCTAGCACCTCAGATATATCTTTAAGCGGTTGTAAAGTTAAGCTTGCAACGCGCTACTCTATAAAAAAAGGTGAACTAATAGCAATGCGCTTGGTAGGCCTTGAACAAGACTTTGAACTTGGCCTAAAAAACGGTATTCAATACGAGGTTGTTGCCGTTGAAAATATCTCTCGTGAATACAACCACATTCGCTTAAAACGCACTTATATCGAAAATAACGATGCCTTTAATGACTTTTTAGAAAGCTTTATTCACGGTAATAAACGTCGTTATAAAGTAAATTTAGATAACACGCTCGATGCTGTAGTATCAAAGGGGTATGAGCAATACTACATCCCTCGTGTAACGTCTTTATATGTATTTTTAAGCAAAAAAGATGAACAGTATTACCCAAGCCTTAGCCTTACTACTGAAAATAATATTTTTATCCAGCGCTATTTTACCGATGAAAGAAAAACACCGTGTTTGTACAATATACTCAATCATCAGCGCATTACACAATTACTAACCCAAATTACCGCGGTCAAAGAAGATTACCTCTATACATTTACACATATATCATCGGGTAAAATTTACTATTACTCTGCGACACGAACTGAGCTAAATAATAACCCTAAATTACGTGATCTATTTTTAGGTTTTGGTAGCCAAAAAGAAAGTTGGCAGTGCTTTAAAATACAAATAATGCCAAGTCATCCAGATGATTCTTTTATACCGCTTTCATTACCTAATAGTGTTGGCGCTAATATTGAAAAACTCAACAAGCCGCCTTCCCCTCGAGTTAAAGGCCTTATAAAAGACGTTAAATATATTGTTGTACTTACAAGTATTGGCAATAAAACAGAGCAAGCAGATTATAAACAACTTACTTTTGATAAAGCGTTAGTAAATCAGCTTAAACATTTTGGCCACGCAAAACATAAAACGCCACCTTATTTAGATATTGTGCCACTTGAATACGTAAATTTACGCTCGCATAAGCGCTACCTTTATAAAACACCGGTTAGCGTCACTATTAATGATGAAGTATTTAACGGTTATACACGTGACTTTTCTGTAATGGGTTTGCAATTAGAGTGCGAGCAACCAGTCACATTTAAAAAAGGTGATATAGTACTTTTAACATTTCCTGAGCTTCAAAAAATAACTAAAAAGCATAAGCTTAGCGAACTAAAGTACGAAATAATGGCCATTAGTAAGTCATTCACTACTATCAACCTAAAAGCGAATCGTATTGCTGATTTACCCCATGCTGGCGTGACTTTTTTCACTCAGCTAATAGAAGGGAATAAAGACAAACTTAAAGTATCTGAAGAAGCCGCTAAAGTAGAAGGCTTATCTACCGCGCTTAGAAATATGGTTACAAAAAGTGTATGCCAATTTCCGCTGTATTTACACAAGGAAGCTGCACACTTTAAAACAGGTGCAATTGGTTATGGCTTATACGCCAGTCCTGTGCATGTTATTTTGCAAAATTTTGGCTTATTAGGTAACAAAACTGATTTTTCGAGTATTCTTACCGAAGAGCAAATTATTAATGTAATAACGCCTAATATTAAAGATCGCAGTCGCCAAGATGCACCGCTTGCTTTTACACTCGCTATTAATTTCGACCCTCGTAAGGGCAAAATTGAAGAGGCTATTGTTAGCCAATGCGCTTTAGGTGAAGACTACTCAAGCTTTTACAAACAAATTAGTAAAGGCATTACATCACAACTTATATTTGTGATGCGTTTGTATATTTCGCGCACAGGTCGCCCCGATACTGACTACCTATCTAATGAGCTTAAATACGTAAGCCAATATGCAATGCATAAAGCAAAAGACTTAGAAGAAGCATTATGGGCTGTTGCAGGCGTGGGGGACGTAGTAGATATAACTGAAGAAGCTCTAAGCCATTTAGAGCTTAAAAAAGAGCAAGTTGAACAAATGGGCCGCCGTAAACTAATCTGGTTAAACCGCTTACGCTAAGCGGTTTAACTTAAACAGCTTTAAAGAGCGGGCTCATTTTCTAACGGAATAGCCAACATATACAGCAATTGCAATAATGACCCTTCACAAATAGCCGCTTGTGCTTGCTCAACTACTTTAGGTTTGCCATGCACTGCTACACCTAGGCCAGCTTTAGCCATCATGATTAAATCGTTTGCGCCATCGCCAATAGCAACTGTTTGCGACTTCTCAAGCCCTAGTTTATGTTGTAACGACTCTAGAATAATTGCTTTTTGTTGTGCATCTACAATTGTACCCAGTACTTTACCTGTTAGTTTATCGTCTTTAAATTCGAGTACATTAGCGTGCACTTCATCTAAATTAATAAGCTCTTGAACGCGCTCTGCAAACGGTACAAAACCACCTGATGCGATTACTAAATACCAGTCATGCTGTTTTAGAATTTGACACAGCACTTTAATACCCAGCATGAGTGGCAATGCACTTTTTAGTTCTTCAATTAAGCTTTTTTCAATACCAGCCAGTTTAGCTACACGCTGATTTAAACTCTCGCTAAAATCAAGTTTACCCGCCATTGCAAGTGCGGTTACAGAGGCAACTTCGTCGTAAACATCCGCAAGCCGTGCTATTTCGTCTATGCACTCAATAGTTATTGCAGTTGAATCCATATCCATAACCAATAAACCAGGCTCATATAAATTAGGCGCAGTAGAAACTTGCACTAATTGACAATCTAGGGTGTTTGAAAACTCTTGTAGTACTAACGGGTTTATAGCTTGATCGGAGTTTTGCGCGTAAAAACACAGTGCTGGAGCTAACCCTAAATCTGGTTGATATTGACATATAGCACTGACTGTTTGGTTATGCGTAGCTAAAAAATCAATAATGCTAACAATGTGTTTTTCTTCAAAATCACCCGCAAATGCGATGCTAAATAACCCTAATGCTTTGTTTGGTATATAATCAAGAGGTGTAAATACACCACCACTATAGCTAAACCATTTATTTAGAGTTAAGTGTTGTAATGGTTGCTCAGCAGCTTGCTGTGCCATGTTGATTTGCGACATGGAATCTCCGTGTTTATTTTTATTTTCCTGATAATTGGCATATCATAACTGGTATTCTCAACACTAAATTCGCCATCAGGTGGGGTTTAAGGTTATAGTTAGTGTAGTTGTAACATCAAATCAAAATGCTGTCAGTAGCATAAACGGTGACTATGAAAAATAACCATATTAAAAACCCTATTACTGCTTCTCAAAGAAAACGACTTGTTCGCTTAATACTAGCGGCTGGTTGTTTTGTATTACTAAGCTGGGTAGGTGTTAATAGTAGTTTTCAGAGTCATCAGTTACTTTATGATAGTGCCGATAGCACGGCAAAAAGCCTCACTCAGTTTATGGCTTTAAATGTTAAAACACCGCTTATTGAAAAAAACAAACCACAGCTCAACGCCATTTGTAACGATATAAGTAAAGATGAATTTGTACTTTCTGCGACTATTTATGATCAACAGGGCATTTTAATTGCTAGTAGTGACAATTGGCAGTCACATCATATTTATGGACAACTCCCTGACTCTACACCGGGTATTAGTAAACTAAAAACACCTTTTATGGAACCCGTGATAAGCGATGATGACCGCCCTATAGGCTTTGTGTCTGTTACTTATTTAACTCGCGCCGCAATATCAGACAGCCATAATCATTTTCATGACTTAGGTCGGCAGGTACTATTAATGCTAGTGATTGCATGTATTTTTACGTGGCAGTTAGGGCGTGGACTAAAACGTTGGCAGGTAAATCGCTATATGCAAAAAACATCTGAACAAGAATCGTAAAGCTGCTTTGCAAGCGTCCCTCTTTCACTATGTGGCTTTAAATCACATAACGCGTTAAATACATCAGGTATATGCAGTGGCGTGTTAACTTCACCTTGATGACCGCTTAACGGCATTGAAGGTGAGTCGGTTTCAAGTACTAAGTGCTCTGGCTCAATAGCAGCAATAACAGCGCGTGTTTTAACTGCGCGATCATAGGTAATAACACCGCCTACGCCAAGTTTGAAGCCTTGTTTAATATAATATTGCGCTTGTTGAAGCGATCCTGAAAATGCATGGATCACTCCCCCATTTTTTGGCTTACACCGCTTAAACGATTGCGCAATTAAATCATGGCTTTGCCTATGATGCACAATGAGCGGTAAGTTAAGCTCATTAGAAAGCCCTATTTGCTGCTCAAATAAATAAGTTTGTTTAGGAAGGTTTTCAATACTTCGATCAAGCCCGCACTCACCAATAGCTACTAACTGATGCTTGTTTGCAGTCGCGAATTCAAATAATGCTTCTATGTGCGATTCTTTATGTTGCTCTAAAAAGTAAGGATGTAGCCCTGCGGCTATTTTTATACTTGGGTAAGTTGCTTTGAGTTTTATGAGAGTATGCGATTGAGCAAGCGTAATACCCGGCACAACAAACTGATTAACTCCCTTTGCTACACACACGTTTATGAGCGATTCACGATTCGAATCAAACTCGCTAAAGTCGAGGTGGCAATGAGAGTCAATAAATTGCACGGTTACTTACTCATCTATTTATTAAGGATTTAAGCGCGTAATTTGCCAGCTGTTATCTGCTTGGCGCTGATATATAAAGCGATCATGCAAACGATGCGCCCCACCTTGCCAAAACTCAATTTTAGTGGGTACTACACAATATCCGCCCCAAAAATCAGGCAATGGAATTTCACCTTTAGCAAACTTATTTTTCATGTTGGCGAAGGTTTCCATGAGTACTTTACGTGATGACACCGGACGACTTTGCGCTGACGCCCACGCAGCTAATTGGCTTTCTTTAGGTCGAGATAAAAAGTACTTTGCCACGGCAGATGTAGGTAATGGTTTAGCCTCGCCATACACAATAACTTGGCGTTCCATGTGGTGCCACGGAAAGTGCAGCGATATTTTGTTATTACCTTTAAGCTCTTGCGCTTTACGCGAACCTGTATTGGTAAAAAATACAAAACCGTTATCATCCAGATGCTTTAAAAGCACAATGCGCTGTGAAGGCTGACCCGTTTCATCAACAGTTGCTACAACCATTGCTGTTGGATCGGGTAGTTTGCTTGCTACCGCATGCTCAAGCCACGTTTCAAACTGCTTAAACGGATCATCTTGCAAATTATCTTCGCTTAACGCGTCTTGCAGGTATTCACGGCGGATATCTTCGAGTTTCATAACAAGTCCTTTAAATAAAGCCTTAGAAAAGAGCTTAGAGTAGCGAGCTTAAAACAATAGATGTTGAGTAATAACAAATATTAAGATTCAGGTGTATGCGATAGCAATAACACCGAGTCTTGAGTGTATTCGATAACAGTAAACATAGAGTCTCAGGTGCATTCGATAGCAATAAACACAGAGCCTCAGATGCATTCGATAGCAGTAAACATAGAGTCTCAGGTGGATCGTTGGGTTTCGTTTCACTCAACCCAACCTATAACGTAAACTACACAACTCAGATATCTGCAAGTGTAGAAGTGCTGACAAGACGGAGTGCTTTTTTATGCCAAGGAGCATACATTTAGTATGTGACTTAGGCTAGCTAAAAAAGCACGACAACGCAGTCAAAGCGAACTACACGCAGCAGACGGTTCACCTAAGAAGTTTAGCCTAAGACAAGGCGTCCAACCTGACTTATCCCTATGAGCATACGGTTTGTATGTGATTAGGGTAAGTCGGATTGGATAACGCAGTATTAGGTTAAAATACGACGGTGATTACATTTGCTCCATAACTTCAATGCCTAGCAAATCTAATCCCGTTTCTAGTGTTTTAGAAACCAAATTACACAACACTAAACGGCTGTCGCGCACACTTGGCTCTACGCCCTCTTTAAGTACTGGGCAGGCTTCGTAAAATGTCATGTATAAGCTTGCTAGCTCATATAAGTAACCACATAATACGTGCGGTGTTGCTTCGCTGATCATTAAATCAAGTACTTCTTCAAGCTGTAGTAGCTTAAGTGCTAGTGCTTTTTCTTGAGGCTCAATAATTGCAACATCTGAATTTAATGTAGCTGCATCAACGCCTGACTTACGGAAAATACTGCGTATACGTGTATAAGCATATTGTAAGTAAGGAGCGGTTGCGCCTTCAAAGCTTAGCATGCTGTCCCAGTTAAAAATGTAATCACTGGTACGGTGCTTAGAAAGGTCGGCGTATTTAACTGCGCCAATACCTACTTTACGTGCAATCTCACTGCGATCGCTATCACTTAAATCCGATTCACGTTCAGCTAGTTTTGCAGCTGCACGGTTAATTGATTCTTCTAATAAGTCAGCAAGTTTTACCGTACCGCCGGTACGTGTTTTAAATGGTTTATTATCGGCGCCCATCATGGTGCCAAACGGGCAAAACTCGTAGCTTGTTTCGTCTCGTAATAAACCTGCTTTACGCGCTGTAAGCTCTACTTGAGTAAAGTGTAGATTTTGACGTGCATCAACAAAAATTAAGATACGATCAGCACCTAGTTTATTTGAGCGATAATCACATGCAGCTAAATCGGTTGTTGCATATAAAAAGCCACCGCCAGATTTTTGCACAATAAACGCAGATGGCTCGCCATCTTTGTTAGCCAGCTCATCTAAAAATACAACTTGTGCACCTTGCGACTCTACTGCAATGTTTTTATCTTTAAGCAGGCTAATTATATCTTTAAGCTCAGCGTTGTATGCGCTTTCAGCCATAATATCGGCTTGGGTAAGCGTTACATTTAAACGTTTGTATACTTCTTCAGAGTGCTTAACTGAGGTGGCTATAAATAGTTTCCAAAGTTTTTCACAGTGTGCGTCGCCGCCTTGTAGTTTAACAACGTAATTACGGGCTTTATCTGCAAAGCCTTCTTCGTCGTCAAAACGTTTTTTAGCGTCGCGGTAAAAGGTTTCTAAATCGGCAAGTGCTACAGTATCTAAGTCAACACCTTGGCTAATTTGATCCTCTAAATGCGCGATTAACATACCAAATTGCGTGCCCCAATCACCCATATGATTTTGGCGTACTACTGTGTCGCCTCTAAATTCCAGCGCACGTACAATTGAGTCACCAATAATGGTTGAACGTAAATGGCCTACGTGCATTTCTTTAGCAAGGTTTGGCGATGAGTAATCAACCACTACTTTTTGTGGGTTAGCGTGCTCGTTTACAGCAAGCTTTGCATCGCTATTAGCTGCTTTAACGCTTTGCGCTAAAAACTCAGGCTTTAAGTGAATATTAATAAAACCTGGGCCCGCAATTTCAGTTTTTTCTGCGATATCGCTTACATCAAGGTTATCTATAATTTTTTGCGCAAGCTCTCGTGGGTTGCTTTTCATTTTTTTAGCCGCGCCCATTGCTGCATTAATTTGGTAATCACCAAACTGTGGGCGTGTGCTTTGCGTTACTGCTGGGTTTGTGTCTTCAGGTAAGCCTGCGCCCGCCATAGCGGCAATGGCTTTTTCGATTAAAATAGTACGAATATTCATATTTTTTACCTTTGTAAGCCCGCCAAAGCAGGCTTTCAGTTAACTGTAGTCAGTCGATTCTAGTTTTCGCGAGTGTGGTTAAATGTCACTTCTGGGTAACGCTCTACTGATAAATTAAGATTTACACGGCTCGGCGCAATGTAAGTTAAGTTATCGCCACCATCGAGTGCTAAATTACTTTCACACTTGCGCTTAAAGTCTTCAAACTTTTTAACATCGTCGCTGCTTACCCAACGCGCTGTATTTACGTTTACACCTTCGTAAATAGCATCTACGTTATATTCGGCTTTTAAGCGCGCTACAACTACATCAAACTGAAGTACACCTACTGCGCCCACAATTAAATCGTTGTTTATAAGCGGTCTAAATACTTGCACAGCACCTTCTTCAGAAAGCTGTACTAAGCCTTTTAATAATTGCTTTTGCTTAAGCGGATCGCGAAGACGAATACGGCGGAATAGTTCAGGCGCGAAGTTAGGAATGCCACTAAATTTAAGTTTTTCGCCTTGCGTGAATGTATCACCAATTTGAATGGTACCGTGGTTATGCAAACCAATAATGTCGCCCGCGTAAGCGTCGGCTGCACGCTCACGGTCGCCCGCCATAAAAGTTACCGCATCAGAAATGCTCACTTGCTTGCCAATTCGCACGTGATTCATTTTCATGCCTTGGCTATACTTACCCGATACAATACGCATAAATGCAATACGGTCACGGTGCTTAGGGTCCATGTTGGCCTGAATTTTAAATACAAAACCAGTAAAGTTTTCTTCAGTTGCAACAATAAGTCTGTCTTCGGTTTCACGAGGCAGTGGCGTTGGTGCCCATTTAGTTAAACCATCTAAAACGTGGTCAACACCAAAGTTACCAAGTGCGGTACCGTAATAAACTGGCGAAAGCTCACCGGCTAAAAACAGATCTAAATCAAATTCGTTTGATGCGCCAATAACAAGCTCAAGCTCATCGCGTAATTGCGCAGCTAAATCTTCACCAATGGCAATATCAAGTTCTGGGTTATCAAGACCTTTAATGGTAAGAACTTCTTGAATTTTATGACCCTGACCTGTTTTGTATAAAACAGCTTCGTCATTATGAATGTGATAAACACCTTTGAACTCTTTACCACAGCCAATTGGCCAAGTAATGGGTGCACAGGCAATATTTAGCTCTGTTTCAACTTCGTCAAGCACTTCCATTGGGTCGCGAATTTCACGGTCACATTTATTCATAAACGTAACAATTGGCGTTGTACGCAGGCGTGTAACTTCCATTAGCTTACGGGTACGATCTTCTACACCCTTTGCCGCATCAATAACCATTAAACACGAATCTACCGCAGTTAATGTGCGGTAAGTATCTTCCGAGAAATCTTCATGTCCTGGAGTATCAAGTAAATTAACAAGTGCGTTGTTATATGGAAACTGCATTACAGAGGTAGTAACAGATATACCACGCTCTTTTTCCATTTCCATCCAGTCAGACTTTGCATGCTGGTTAGAGCCACGGCCTTTTACAGTGCCGGCTCGTTGAATAGCTTGTCCGAATAACAATACTTTTTCGGTAATGGTTGTTTTACCAGCATCTGGGTGAGAGATGATAGCAAAGGTTCGTCGTTTATTAATTTCGCTAAGGAGATTTTGATCTGCCATTAAAAAAGTTCTTTTAGTTTGTATACGGATATTATCCACTTTAAGTATGCTGAGCTTTCAAGGCTTAAATAATACCAATTGCATTAAATTAGCGTTCTATTATAGCGATAATAAAATAGCGCAATAACAAGGCGAAATTATCACATAGAGTTATTCTCTATGAATAATTTTTAACGTAGTTAGTGAGTTATTTAATACGCTAGAACGATCTTGTTTTAATAAAATTGGTATAGAGCAACCTCGAAAGCTCAACACACCATCAGAAAAGCCCTAAATTGGCCCTTCACATGCGATCCGTTATGTTAATCGTAATTGGAGACTATTTTCGCTGATCTTGGCCTTATAAACAATCAATGGTTGGTTATTAGCTGATCTTTTTTATTAATATGGATTTTGGGAAGCCTAACTGCAAATGAGGTACAAAAAAATCAGTAATAAGCCAAATAAATAGAATCAGCACACAATACACCAAGCCTCTGCACACCATTAGAATTTTTAAGCCTTGCTTGAGAATATAACCTAGTGGCCCGGCTAACAGCCCTGCGTTAACCCACTGGTATTTATAACTAAGAGTAAATTAGAAAATTCAATTTTAAGTGATAGCATTTATCTTTAAAAAAATGACTTTAAAAGATGTAAATTTATGTAAACTTTTTTGAACGATAAAATAACGGTTATAAGCATGTAACTTATTAAATTAAAATAACTTAATAAAATAAAAAAACACCAATACAGAGCTAAATACCATGCAACTACTGATTGTAATTTAGCCACCAAGACCGCCACAAGCTTGTGTAATAAAGTCGTAACGCATATTATTGATAGATTGCATGGAGGATAAGTCGTTTGGTCATGAAAACCAGTAAGTTAAGTATTAGATTATTATGGTATATAACACCCCTTGTTATTCTACCGCTGCTATTTTTAGGTGGCTTTACGCTCACCAATGTAACTAATTCAACACAAAAACAAGCTGATTTAATAATGAGCCGTTTTGTTGAGCAACAACAGCAAAAAATATTTAATTATATCGACTCTTTTCACTCTACTGCAAAACTACTTTCAACCTCGCCAGTACTTAGTGATTTTTTAGCAAACGACATTCGTGCCAACGGTAATTACACCCGAAAACTTGGCGCGCTTATGGATGTATTTGCCAGTTACAGTGAGGCTTATCCCGATATAATTAGCATTAATCTAGTTTCAACAAGTGGGAAAAGCGATGCCTACTATTCTAACAACCTAACAACAGCGCCTAAAAGCTACCCGTTTTTTAATCAAGTATTGCAAAGTAATTTAAGTAAACAGCAATTTATGATTCAAAAGGATGATGGCACCACTAGTTTGTATTTTATTCAACGAATTTATAGTGTTGATTACTATTTAAAACGGCCACAGCAGCTTGGTTTTATTGTAATACATATAGAACCTTCAATACTAAACTCTAGTATTTTAGAAGCGCCATATAACAACACGCTTAATTTAATGTTGACTAAAGACGGGAAAATTTTATTTAGCTCCGATTATAATATGCGTGGCCAATACATAAGCGAGTACGAACTTAATCAAGTGCACGACCTCGCTGATATCGGCATGCTTTCAACTATTGAACTCTCAAGCATAGACAAAATAGAGCGAATGATTTTTGCAGTGCAAATGCCCGGCGGATATTATTACGTATCAACCATTCCCAAAGGGGTGCTTTATCAATCAGGTAAAGCCATAAGTTTAATAACAGGCTTAATTGTTATTATTTCGGTGATCACCCTGCCAATATTAATTTTTGTAGTGGTCCGCAATTTATTACTTAACCCAATTGAGTTACTCGGGGCTGCGAGTCATCGTGTTGGTGATGGCGATTTGTCGGTGCACTTACCAGCTCATACAAATGATGAGGTAGGTGTTTTATTTAACGACTTTAACCACATGGTTAATCAAATAAGGCACTACCAACAACAGCTTGAAGAATACAAACACCACCTTGAAGATAAAGTGGAAAGTCGTACCCAAGCACTTGAAGCTATGAACAGCCAACTTGAGTTAGCTATTGGCCAAGCTGAGCAAGCTAATCAACTTAAGAGTCGTTTTTTAGCCAACATGAGTCACGAAATACGCACGCCGCTCACGGCCATTATGGGCTTTACAGAGCAGTTACTACATAACGATAAAGTAGCGAATGACAAACAACACCTAAGCACTATTTTACGTAATTCCAAACACTTACTAGAGTTAATAAATAACATACTCGATTTATCTAAAATTGAAGCTGAAAAGCTGGCTGTTGATTTGTCAGCGTTAAACGTAGTGCAGCTTGTGCACGACATTGAATCAATTATTCAACCACTGGCACAAGAAAAACAATTAACCCTTAATATCGACTATCAACTGCCGCTACCCCGCACCATTTATAGTGATGTGACCCGCTTAAAACAAATACTTATAAACATTGCTAATAACGCTGTTAAATTTACCGAAAATGGCAGCGTGTCTATTTGTGTGCATTATTTACAAGCAAGTCAAAAGCTAGAGTTTGTAATTAAAGATACTGGTATTGGTATGTCTGAGCATCAAATAGAACGTGTATTTAAGCCGTTTGAACAGGCCGATGCCACAACTACACGTCGTTTTGGTGGTACAGGTCTTGGGTTGTGTATTTCTAAAAACTTAGCACTGTTACTTGGTGGCGATGTAAACCTTGAAAGTGAAGTGGGTGTAGGTAGCCGAGTTACAATTAGGGTGGCATGTCAGCTATCTGATGATCAACCCATGCTTGAATTTTTAACGCAAGACAGCCAGTTAATACCAGAAAAAGACCCTCTCTTATCGTTTGCAACCAATAGCTTCGACGCCAATATATTAGTGGCTGAGGATAACCCAGATAACCAACTATTAATTAAATTATTACTGCAAACCTGGGGCCTTGAACCCGATATTGCCAGTAATGGCGCACAAGCTGTAGAAATGGCGCTCGTAAACGACTACCAACTTATTATTATGGATATGCAAATGCCTGTAATGGGCGGATTAGAAGCGACTAAAATGCTTCGTCATGCAGCGTATGATGGCCCTATCATTGCCCTTACTGCCAATGTAATGAACCATGATATAGGCACTTATCTAGAAGCTGGATGCGACAAAGCACTGGCTAAACCCATTGATAAAGATGCTCTGGAAAACGTACTCGTAAGCTACCTGCATCTTGAAAAAGATAATCAAAATAAATGGGATAGCCTATTAAAGAGCGAAAAGTTTCAGCAAATTGCCGATAATTACTTAGCTAACTTACCTACATATTTAGAAGAAGTTAAAGCTTTGCAGCATTGTGATGATTGGGAAGCATTAAGAGGTATAGCGCACAGTGTTAAAGGTAGTTCTGGATGCTTTAACTTTGATAAAATTTATCAAAGCGCTGCGGCACTTGAAGAGAACTTAAAAAGTAACAATAAAGTGCCAAGAGACGAGCTGGTAAATGATTTAATAACAGCCATTGAGCAAGCAATTAGCGACAAAGTAAGCTAAAAGTTAACTTACATAGCGGTGCAATTACTCTGTTTTTAGCAGCTCTGTATTTTAAATGCTAATTACCGACTTTAATTATGAAAAGTTTAAACCTAGCGCCATACCCATTAAAATAGCGTCTTCAAAGCCATTTTTAGCAGGGTTATCACTTGGGTAGTAGTTTTTACGCACTGACATCTCAGCAAAGCCTGCGCGCTCGTACAGTGCAATAGCACGCGTATTTGATTCGCGTACTTCTAAAAAGAGGTTTTCAGCATTTTGCTGCTCACCATATTCAATAAACTGAGCTAACAACTGCCTTGCAATTCCCTTCCCCTGGTGACTTGGTGTTACACAAATATCCATAAGTGTAAAATCAGGCCCTGCTTTTTCACCAATATAAAAACCAATCATGCTCGCCTCATTAAATGCGGCAACATTAAAATAGCGCCCGCCTATACATGAACCCATTGTATTTAAAGTCCACGGATGACTATGACACGCTGTTTCGATGGCCATTAATTGAGATATTGCAGTTTCATCTACTGGTTTAAAGTTTATCAAGGTGTTCACTCATTAAAGCCCATAAAGCACGCTTTTCAGAAGCGTTGAGCTGTGGGGTTGGCAATGTAAGCTCATTATCGTTTAATTGCATCTCACTACCCTGTACAACGCTATTTATAATAATAGCCCCTGCACTGAGCTTAATGTCTGCAAATAGTTGCTCATTGAGCGTTAAAGAACTAGCTGTCGTGCTTTGCGATAAAGTATCTGCTTGGTCATTTGCTTGAGAACAATAATATTGATTGAGTTCAAGATTTTCTATATCAAAAATAGCTGCGTAACGTGGATGCATAACAACTCAGTAGATTAGACATTTGAACAATATAAGAAGTAATAAAAACGATGTAAAGAAGAAATGGCAGGGGCGGAGAGATTCGAACTCCCAACCATCGGTTTTGGAGACCGCTGTTCTACCAATTGGAACTACGCCCCTGCAATGACGACGAATTATAGAGAAGTTTCGCCAAAGGTAAAGAGAAAAATCACTCTTTTAGTTTAACTGCTTTTTAAATAAACAAAACGGCGAATTAGCATGCTAATTCGCCGTTTTTTAATCAACAAGGTCTTCAGTAAATGATTTAGTAAGTATACCCTGACAAGCCATCATTTAGTTCCTTGGTTATGAACTCGAATATTTCTAAATAGTAAAAAATTAACCATTTAGAACTTTTCGTTATACTTCCATAAATGCTCTAATGCAGTTGAATGCTCGACTTTTTTAATTCTGATTAATGCTTCTAACAACTGTTCTTCCAAAAGTTCAGCTAGCTCACCTGTATCATCGACTAACTCTTCCCAATAACTACCTGCCAAATTCTTTTCTCCAGCGATGGCTGCTTTTCGTGAATTCTCTAGTGCGCTATCACCATCAAGATTAAAAACAGCAATAGTGTTATCAGCAAGCTCTTTATTTTGTGGTGTTAGATCCGTTCTAGGTCTAATCTTTCCAGAACCAAGGAACAGCATTAACTCACTAGGATCCATCACATCAGGTTTACAAACCTTGGTTAAATTTATTTTCTTAGCTGCTGGAGCTTTATCTTTATACTTCCCACAACGATTCAGGTTATTACATGAACCAAATAAGTTATTCCAGTTAAAGGTCATACTAGGATTTAGACCCTTTTGAATAAAGTGCTCAATATGTCTTTTGGCATTATCTGTATATAGTCGGCATTCACAATAGGCACAGAACCCATTCTGCATGATATTAAGCTTATCCCAAATACCATCAGTCAAGCCATTACTTGAAATAACAGACCAATTATCTCGACCATGCTTAAATTGAGCTAAACAAAGGGGAGCATCACCACGATCCAACTTTTTCATTAGAATTAAATTCCTTTCAATGCTTTAACCTTTAATTTGAACTCCTGCGTTCTAATATCGCCTTTAATTTTTACTACCTCAGGATGCTCAGTGCCGAAATGCTGAACGATTTTATCAAATAATTCTATACCACTCTCCGACTTCCAGTGGTTCTCTTCAACCATGACCGAATAGTCAGAAAGCCAATTTGCTTCAGGCACTGGCGGGGTAGAAAACGTCCCCATAATCTGTTCTAGCACATCAGAACTGCACACCCCTTTGGTCTGGTGTATTGGCTTGTCTATAGTAGCAATCCCATTATCATCAAACCGAAGTATACGAATGCGACCTTTATCTACAGTAGACAGCACTTGAGGACTATGGGTAGTCACGATGAATTGTATATTGGGGAAAGTCGCTTGGAGACCGATTAGGATCTCTTGTTGCCACTTGGGGTGAAGGTGTAATTCAATTTCATCAATCACTACAATTCCATGACCATGTAAAGGATCTTCAGAGTCAGGATTCAGTTTAACTAAACGTCTTGCTAAATCTCCAGAAAGAGCTACCAGCATCTTTTGTCCTTGTGATAACTGAGCTATATTCACTCTATTCTCAAAATTATCAACCATGAGTCTGACTTTGCCTAAGCTGCGGTCTACTTCAAGGTTTTTTATTCCTGGAACAAGTGCTTCTATTGCTCGATTAACGAGGTTTAAATGCTGTTGATATTTTTCTGAAGGTTTAGCTTTTATTAAACTATTTAATTCTTGTTTTTTAATTTTTAATTTAGCACTAAATGCATCATTTTCAGGAGGAACTTGATCTGCATATACATCATCAATAGTGGCTTGCAAATTAGTTATTTGAGCACTTAGTTCTTGAACTTCTTTAGTCTCTTCTCCTTTCGCCCGATTAACCAGCTCAATATAAAGCTTAGAAAAATCTTCTAACTTTCCACTTCCATCTAATGCGGTCTTAAGGTCAGAAAACCTATTACTAACACTGTCTCCTGAAACTGCCTCTGTGATCTTTGAAGCTAATGAAAAATCTGAACGTTCAACCGAATAAAATACTAAAAGTGGAATGTATATAGATGGATTTTTAGCTATACTTTTATACATATCAGCAACTTCTCTGATGGCAACCACATCAGTAGGTGAACTGCCATCATACCCCAAAACAGTACGACCAATACTCGCATCAAACGTATTCTGATTATCAAATTTAAATTTCGTCGTTACTTCACTGAATTCTGTAGAATCGACATGAATATCACTTTCTGTAACTGGCCTACCAACTACGTCTGTTTTTTCCAGATTGTTATTCAACCATGATAATGTTTTAGCAATAGCATCTGCGATACTCGTTTTACCAGCCCCATTGGCGCCTATAAGAACGGTAACTTTGTTATCAAATGAAATTTCAAGCTCTGTAAACCTTCTAAAATCAGTTAAGTGCATTGAAGATAAAACAAGTCTCTTTTCAATAAGTGCAGATTCAACTTTATTAAAATATTGATTAGCTAGTTCCTCGTTCTTCTGCTCTACATTCTTACCTTCAAAGTAATTTCGATACAATTGAAACGATGATTGAAAATTACCTTTATCTGAGCTTTGAACTAGGTGTTTTACAGACCTGCTTCTATTTTTGTGTGACTTAGCCATTTGACTCCTCAATAATTTGAGTAATTAACTCAGAAGTATATTTTCGTCTCAATGATAGAACAAACACAGGTTCTACATACTTAGCGAAAGCAATAAGACCTCTAAGGTGTTGCCTATTCTCAGCATCAAGTTTATTTAATTGTACTTGATGGACTAAATGCTTGATATATCTTTTACGCTCTCTCCCGAGCGAGAGAGAACCATCATTGGTAATAGTTATACCTGTAACATGTCTATTATGAGCTCTAGATGAAAACCTAGTTTTCTTTCTATTAATTTTAATCGCACTTCCGAATAAATCAGCCAACTTTTCCTTTACAAGCTCAGGCAAGATAAAGAGAGAGTCTTTATGCTTCGTCGAGAAGGTCAAGTCATCTGCATAGCGCGTATATACAATTTCTTTTTCAACACACAACTTGCCAATAATACAATCAAATTGATACATAAAAAAATTAGATACTAGTGGTGAACTTGGTGCCCCTATACTGAGAATTAAAGCACCTCCAGTTGTTTTACTTGGGCACCAGAAAAGCAAGTTTTCTAACGTTTTTTTATCTTTATCAGAAGGTAAAGGCAGAATTGAATCCCAGACTTTCCAAAACAATTTATCAGAGATAGAATTGAAAAAGTTTTCTAGATCTAATTTAAGTAAGTAAGGATTATTTTTGTGAGCAAGTGCATTGTGCTTAATGCTTGCACCTTTTCGATAAGCCATCGCTAAATCATGGATAGGTAACTGTTGAATCTCTATATATTTACGCTGATATTCTTTAAGTTCTTTAGAGGGCTGAGCTATAACTCTGTGTCCAGATGTACGCTTTGGAATAGTATACACTTTGTATCTTTTAGGTGCACTTAAGAGAAAGTGAGCAACTTCGTCTTCACTTTTTTTCAACTCGAATGCTAGTTTTTTTATCAAAGTCATTTTTAATCCCATAAAAAAGCCCAAGAGCATCACTCTTGGGCTTAACTCTTTACTAGAGGAAGCGATAGGTTCGCAACCTGATTGACGAACGGAGTGAGGAGATCAGGTTGCGAACCTATCGCAACCATAAAACCGTTCAATAAATTAGAGTCTGGCTAAACACCCGACTAGACGAATTCGTCCTAAGCTAAAGAGCTCATACAGTATATAGTAAGTTTATAAGATTATTCAATTTCATTTTGCCACCCTTTTACTCTTCGTAATTAGTGCATAAAGAACCCTTCATATATAGTGAAAAAGCGTATTATTATCAGTCATAGCTAAGAACGAAAAAGTCCGCAATTACGCGGACTTAATTAAGATTTAATGCCTGTTAGCGCCAGACGTTTCAGGTCTAAAAATTATTCCCACTCAATAGTTGCCGGTGGCTTACCAGAAATATCGTAAACTACACGTGAAATACCATCTATTTCGTTAATGATACGGTTTGATACCACACCTAAAAACTCATATGGTAAATGTGACCAGCGCGCTGTCATAAAGTCGATTGTTTCAACACAACGAAGTGATACAACCCAATCGTACTTACGTGCATCGCCCATAACCCCTACCGATTTAACAGGTAAGAATACAGTAAATGCTTGGCTTACTTTATGGTAAAGCTCAGCTTTGTGAAGCTCTTCGATGAAAATCGCATCAGCGCGGCGTAATAAATCACAGTATTCTTTTTTGATTTCGCCAAGTACACGCACACCTAAACCTGGTCCAGGGAAAGGATGACGGTAAAGCATGTCGTACGGTAAACCTAGCTCTAGGCCAATTTTACGTACTTCATCTTTGAACAATTCACGTAATGGCTCAACAAGTCCCATTTTCATGTCATCTGGTAATCCGCCCACATTGTGGTGAGATTTAATAACATGTGCTTTGCCTGTCGCAGATGCAGCAGATTCAATAACGTCTGGGTAAATTGTACCTTGCGCTAACCATTTTGCATTTTTAAGCTTTTTGGCTTGCTCATCAAATACATTAATAAACGTGTGACCAATGGCTTTACGCTTATCTTCTGGGTCTGACTTACCAGCAAGATCATTTAAAAACTGCTCTTCGGCTTCAACTTTAACAATGTTTAAACCAAATTTATTACCAAACATGTCCATTACTTGTTGGCCTTCGTTTAAACGAAGTAGACCATTATCAACAAATACACATGTTAGCTTTTCGCCAATTGCACGGTGAATTAGCATAGCCACAACCGATGAATCAACACCACCAGAAAGGCCTAAAATAACTTCGTCATCACCTACAGTTTCTTTAATACGCTCGATAGCATCATCGATAATTTTTGCAGCAGTCCACAACTTTTCACAGCCACAAATATCAATAGCAAAACGCTCTAATAGGCGCTGACCTTGATGCGTGTGTGTAACTTCTGGGTGAAACTGTACGCCGTAAAAACGTTTTTCTTCGTTAGACATTGCAGCATGTGGACAAGTAGATGTTTTAGCTGTTGTAGTAAAGTCAGCTGGAATATCCATTACTTTATCGCCATGGCTCATCCAAACGTCAAGTATGCCGTTGCCGCCATCTGTAATATGGTCTTCAATTGCATCAAATAATGCACAATTGCCCACTTTTTCTACTTGTGCGTAACCAAACTCTTTTTTATCTGAGCTGTGTACGTTTCCGCCTAGTTGAGCCGCCATTGTTTGCATACCGTAGCAAATACCTAGTACAGGCACGCCTGCATTAAATACATACTCAGGAGCGCGCGGGCTATTTTCAAGCGTTGTTGATTCTGGGCCACCAGAAAGAATAATACCTTGTGGGTTGAACTCGCGGATTTGCTCTTCAGTCACATCCCATGCCCAAAGTTCACAGTAAACACCAATTTCACGCACACGGCGGGCGATTAATTGAGTGTATTGTGAACCAAAGTCTAAAATGAGAATTCGTGAATCGTGAATATCTTTGCTCATGGAGTATCTCGTAAAGTCTGATGCTAAATGCCGCTTTGAATACCAATTTTATTAAACATTACTAATTCTTGCAGGCTAAATAACTCTCTAACCACGTTAAAAACTTCTTATTTAGAAGAAACTAAAAATCGAAATTTTTGCCTCGTTATTGAGCCATTTATCTGTCGCAATAATTGACCACTTTATTAATGCAATTGGTATTTATATAAACGACTAAAAAGAGGGCTTGCAAAGCAAGCCCAGTATATTAAATTAATTACGCTGCTTAACCTAAGCGGTAATTTGGTGCTTCTTTAGTGATTTGCACATCATGAACGTGCGACTCACCCATACCCGCTGAAGTAACACGTACAAATTGTGGTTTTGTATTTAGCTCTTCAATTGTTGCACAACCCGTTAAGCCCATAGCGCTTCGTAGGCCGCCCACTTGCTGATGAATAATCGTTGCAATAGGACCTTTGTAAGCTACGCGACCTTCTATACCTTCAGGTACTAACTTGTCTGCTTCGTTTGATTTTTGGAAGTAACGATCTGATGAACCTTCTTTTTGATCCATCGCGCCTAATGAGCCCATACCACGGTAAGATTTGTAATAACGGCCTTGGTATAATTCAACTTCACCTGGTGCTTCTTCAGTACCAGCAAGCAGTGAACCCACCATTACACACGATGCACCAGCAACAAGTGCTTTAACAATATCACCAGAAAAACGAATGCCACCATCAGCAATAACAGGAATGTCGCGACCTTTTAAGCCTTCAACAGCATCTGAAATAGCGGTAATTTGTGGAACGCCACAACCGGTAACAATACGTGTAGTACAGATAGAGCCTGGGCCGATACCTACTTTAACTGCGTCGGCACCCGCATCAGCAAGTGCAATCGCACCTTCAGCTGTTGCTATGTTGCCTGCAATAATTTGTAAGTCTGGGTACTCTTTACGTGTTTTAGTAACACGGTCAATAACACCTTGAGAGTGGCCATGCGATGTATCGATAAGTAAAACATCAATACCCGCTTCTACTAATGCAGCAATACGCTCATCAGTACCTGCACCAACACTTACAGCTGCACCTACACGTAAACGACCTTGGTCGTCTTTACATGCGTCAGGTTTGTCTTGGGCTTTTTGGTAATCTTTTACTGTGATCATGCCTTTAAGTTTAAATTCATCATCAACAACAAGGATTTTTTCAATGCGGTGTTCGTGCATTAAGCCTAAAATTTCTTCGCGTGCTGCGCCTTCTTTAACGGTAACAAGCTTTTCTTTTTTAGTCATAACGGTAGAAACAGGCTGTTCAAGCTTAGTTTCAAAACGCATATCACGACTAGTAACAATGCCTACAAGCACATTATTGCTATCGGTAACCGGAAAGCCTGAAAAACCTTTTTCGTGCGAAAGCTCAATTGCATCTGCAATTGTTAAATCGGCAGTAACCGTTACAGGGTATGAAACAATACCTGCTTCGTAGGTTTTAACTTTACGTACGTTTTTCGCTTGTTCTTCAATAGTCATGTTTTTATGAATAAAACCAAGACCACCTTCTTGCGCAAGGGCAATAGCTAAACGAGCTTCTGTAACAGTATCCATAGATGCTGAAATAAGCGGCAAGTTAAGTTTGATACCACGCGTTAAGCGAGTTGAAATATTTGCCGTGTGTGGCAAAACAGTAGAATGACCAGGTACTAAAAGTACGTCATCAAAGGTAAGAGCTTCTTTAGCGATTCTAAGCATTTTGGCAACTTCTCACATGTGGATCTAAGATAAGGAATTGCGGCCAAATTTTAACAGCGTTGTTGGCATGAGTAAATAATATTTCGCAAATATTTATGATAATATAGGGTCTATTAGCCTTTCAAGGTTAAATTTGCAGCAGTTTGTTAGGTATTTAGGCAAGGCAGAGCCTATGCAGTGTGGTTATTCCCCATAAATAGGCGATAACGTAGCATCAATTCCAAACAAGCGCTGCCCAAAGGGTTCAGCCTAGGGGCGATTAACTCTTTGTTACTCGGTTTTTACTTAGCCCACTAGGTTACAAACCTCGCGCCGCGATTAAATCGCCCCTAGTTTGAACGAATTTTAATCTACAAAGGTCAATAGACCCTTGCTATAAATAGTTTTAGGTTGTTTTTTATGTTTTCGAAGCCTTCGCAGGCGGTTTACACCGTTTCACGCCTTAATAGAGAAATTCGCACAATTCTTGAGCAAGGTTTTGCATCTTTAGTGCTCACGGGCGAAATTTCTAACTTTATTACCCCTGCATCTGGACATTGGTACTTTTCGTTAAAAGACGATAAAGCACAAATTAAAGCCGCCATGTGGCGAGGCAATAATCGCAACCAAAGCTACCGCCCTGTAAATGGCGCACAAGTTACAGTAAAAGCGCGTGTATCGCTTTATGAACCTCGCGGTGACTACCAGCTTATTGTTGAGCATATGGAACCCGCAGGCGAAGGTCAGCTAAAACAAGAATTTGATGCGCTTAAAATGCGTTTAGCCGCCGAAGGATTATTTAGCTCTGCTCACAAACAGCCATTACCCCAAAATATTAATCGCATTGGTGTTATTACCTCAGCAACCGGCGCTGCTATAAAAGATATTTTAACGGTACTTAAACGTCGTGCACCGCAGCTAGAAGTCATCATTTACCCTGCTATGGTACAAGGCAAAGAAGCGCACGTGCATTTAATTAACCAAATTGAATTAGCTAATGCTCGTGATGAAGTAGACGTACTTATTTTAGGGCGAGGCGGCGGATCACTTGAAGATTTATGGTGTTTTAATCACGAACAGCTCGCCCGCGCTATTTTCAAAAGTGAATTACCGATAGTAAGTGCGGTAGGCCACGAAATAGATACCACTATTAGCGATTACGTTGCTGATGTTCGTGCAGCGACTCCATCAGCCGCAGCTGAGCTTGTAAGCCCAAATACGCAAGAGTTACACAACAAAGTAACGCAATTAGTTAATCGTTTATCTAACGCGTTTAAGCACGGAATTGCCGACAAGCGCGCACTAGCAACGCAGTTACAACACCGCCTTAATTTGTGTCATCCGCGTAATCAGCTTAATCAAAAATCACAACGTTTGGATGAGCTAAGCATTGCGCTGCAACAGGCGATGCGTAATCGTTTATACCAGCAAGAACGCACACTCAATAACTTAACGCCGCGTTTAATGCGCCAATCACCCGATAAAAAACTCGCTACAGCAAACCATCAACTCGCGCAAATACAAGCAAGGCTTAATCAGGCTATACAACATCAATTGCAACAAGCTAATAATAATTTGGCGTTACAAGCGAGTAGATTAGACTCAGTAAGCCCACTCAACGTATTAGCACGTGGTTACAGCATTACAAAAAATGAGAAAAACAAAGTGGTTAAATCGGTAGGAGATGTAAAAGCTGGCGACACGCTAATTACAGAATTTGTTGACGGCGTGGTGCACTCACAAGTACATAGCTAAGGCTGTTAAAAAAACATTATAAAGTGCGTATACTTACTCTTTGATACTTACTACAAACTCTATTTTCTCGTCGTTAGAGCTTGATGTAGTTAGCTTAAATTGCTGCCACCAGGGCATTGCTGTTAGCTTATCGTTAAGCTCACGCCACTGCGCATGTCCTTGCTCATTACTTTGCTCAGCAACAATCACAAATTTACACAGTGTTTGCTTGCACTCCAAATCACTTAACTGTGCTGAGTTACTCAAGTTGCTGGTAATTAAAAAATCGGTAAGCGCCGTTTCTATTTCATAACTCCACTGAGTATTTTCACTTTCATTATCAAATTTTTCATCAAGTTGCTTAGAAAAATCAACATCATCTAATTGCGCTAACTGAGTTGACTTTAATTGTTGTTCGGCACGCTTTAGTTCCTTGGTTTTAACGGCAAGTTCGTCGGTAAGCGTACTTATTTGCTGAGTATACTCTTGTTCAACAAATTGCCGTGTAGCATTTTGGTTGGCCGTAATTAAAGCGCTATTTAGGTTTGAGTCATTGCTAACATCATGACTACTAAGTTTATTATTGCTACTGACTTTAATAGTAACATTCTGACGCGTATTTTCTGACTGAGGATATGCGTCATTAGATATTTTATTAAAAAACAAAAAGTAACTACTAGCCAACCCCACACCAGCAATAAAACTTAGCAACATTGAAAGTGAGTTACTTTTATTAGACATTATTTTTACCTAAGGCTACAGCATTGCGCTAGTATGCGATGCGTTTTCTGGCTCTTGTTGAGTCAAAAAGTTTTGGTTCATACTTTGTGCCGGACACTCACAATCCGGTCGACCAATAATTTTAGCGGGTACGCCAACAGCGGTTGTGTGTGGTGGAACATTGCTAAGTACAACTGAGCCCGCACCAATTCGTGCGCCCTCACCTACTTCAATATTACCAAGTACTTTAGCGCCGGCGCCAATTAACACGCCCGCTCTAATTTTAGGATGACGATCGCCCTGCTCATTGCCTGTACCGCCAAGCGTTACAGATTGAAGTATTGATACGTTATCTTCAATTACCGCTGTTTCACCAATAACAATACCGGTTGCGTGGTCAAACATAATGCCTTTACCCACTTTACATGCTGGGTGAATATCGACCCCAAACACTTCAGAGTTACGGCTTTGAATAAAGCGCGCTAGCTCTTTGCGATTTTGTTGCCACAAGCAATTAGCCAAACGGTGCGCCTGAATAGCATGAAAACCTTTTAGATTTAATATAACCGTAAGATAGGTTTCTGATGCAGGGTCGCGGTCTTTTACCGCTTTAATATCCTCGGCAACAAAAGATAGCATACGATCACATTTTACAAATGCTTGGTCAAAAAGCTCTCGGATAGTGAATGCCGATACCACCGCGTCCGCCAATTTATTAGCAACAATAAAGCTCAATGCCGAACCTAAACAATCATGATTCAAAATGCATGAATAAACATGACTTGCTAATAATGGTTCACGTTTTACTACATCGTTAGCTTCGTCGCGAAGCTGTTGCCAAATTGCATGACGCATAATACTGCACTGCCTTAAGTTGATATAAAATAGCCTTTTCCCAAGTCTAACGGATTTAACCACCAAGGTGTTAATCCCTTAGTTATTTGTTCTGGTTATTAGGTATAACTGTTTATTAAGTTTCATTATTAAATAATAAAAATGCCTCGATGCTTATAGCACCGAGGCATTATTTTAACGCTTAAAAAACACTTAAATTATTGAAATACTTTATCGACTTTCATCACTTCAATATTTTTTGCAGGAATTGCTAATTTATAATCAGCAATCACTTTATCTTCAGCCACTAATTCAGCAGGTTTATTAGTGTTATAAATCATTGGTGATGTTTGCTGCGATGCTAAACGTTTTTGCATATCAGCGCCGTCACCAGTAATAAATACATAGTGAACATTGTCTGTTTGTAAGTTTTCTTTAATAACGCGATTAACATCAGCAAGCGTTAGCGTTTTAAGTTTATTAGTTACGTAACTTACAAAGTTATCAGTGTTGTAAAATTCGCTATCAAGCGCGTAACCTAATTGGCGGTTTTGACTTGCAACCATTTGCGGCACAAAGTTAATTAAAAAGTTACGCGTAGCTTCAAAGTCATCTTCGCTCATACCATTTTTAATTAGCTTATCTAGCTCAAACAAGGCGGTACGTGTTGCAAAGTGCGCATCGTTATTAGAGCGAAGTGGACGTAACCACACTTGAAATATTTGCTCAGAGCGCCCTAGGTTTGCATCAGGCTTGGTTTGAAACATACCACGTGGAAAGTATTCAATGTATGCGTAATCGCCGTAGTTCATGCCGCGAGTTTCACGAATGCGCTCATATAAAAAGCTGTTAGAACTACGGTGCTCACCAAAGTACGAACGCACAAGCCAAAGGGCTGTCCAGTCTTCGCTACTTCTTATTGTATCAATAGGAAAACCAAACGATACCGCTGTCGATTGCGCTGACTTTTCTACAATAGTTGCATGATGACCTTTAAGCGCTGGCGCATCAGGAATACTTAAACGGCTTTGCTCACCTTTTGGTAGCGTTGCAAAATCGCTCATCATTTTAGCTTTAAGCTTTGCAGGTACAGCCCCAATTAAACCAACCGTGAGTTTAGATTGCGTAAGCTCGCTGTTATAAAACGCTTTAACATCATCTAGCGTCAACGCTTCTAAATCCGAAATATCACCATAGTTGTAGCTTTCGTAAGGGTGATTTTTGTAAAGCGCACTGTATAGCACTTCTTTGCCTAGCTCTTCATCGTTAGATGCTTTTAAGCCTGATTTAATACCGTCGATCATTTCTTTTTTAAGGCGCTTAAAGTCATCGTCTCTAAAACCTGGGTTTAGTAATTGATCGCTCACAAGTGTATACCACTGCGCCGCATTATCTTTATGGATACGCCCTTGGAACGACAGCATTTCTTTATCTATTTGATAGCCAAAGCTACCCGCAAGCGGATAAAGTGCTTTTTGAATATCTTTATAGCTTGTCGCCTCAGAGCCACCTTGTGCAAGCATTGCAGCAGTTAACGCAGCAACACCTTTTTTGCCTTGTGGGTCGGCAGCCGCACCGGTATTGAATAAAAAGTTAACATCAATTAATGGCGAGCTATTGGTTTTATCAAGTACTTTAAATACAGGTGCCGCAGGTGCTTGTTCAAGCTTTGCAGTAAGCGCATTTAAATCAACTTCTTGCTCAAAACCTGGGGCTTTGTCAAGTGCCGACATTGTTAATGTGGTACGTGCGTTATCAGTAAAGTATTTATTAGCAACGGCTTTAATATCTGCGCTGGTAATGTTATCTGATGATTTATAGAGCTGGTTTATAACCTCAGGATCGCGCTCAAAATGCATGTAGCTGGCAAGGGTTGATGCAATCGCTTGCGACGAATCTAAGCCATTAATAAAGCTGTATTTAAGGTTCGATTTTAAATCATTTAGCTTTTGCTCATCAACAAGCTCAGTGCGTGCTTTTGCATAAGTTCGGTTAATTGCATCGCGTGCAGTGACTAAATCGTCTGCGTTTTCTACTTTAACAAATACGTGTAATAAACCCGGATCTTTAGTCTCTGGGTTATAGGCAAACATTTGGCTGGCAATTTGTTTGTCGACCACTAGCTCTTGATATAAATCAGAGTTATTTGAAAAATAAAGCTGTGAGATTAAATCAAGCGCCGCTCTGTCTTTTTTAGCAGGCTCCCACGCAGCGCCTTTGTACGATACAAGCAACCAATGCCCTGGTAGTGCTTCATCTTGCTGGTGCAAATATTTTGGCGCTTGTTGAACAGGCTCAGCTTTAATATCGGCAACATAGTTACCTTTTTTCCAGCTACCCCAATGCTTTTTAACCATTGCCATTGTAGCTTTTGGCTCTACATCGCCCACAATAACAAGTGACACATACTCAGGCTTATAAAATTTAGCAAAAAACTCTTTTCCGTACGCCATTTGATCAGGCATGGCTTCTATGTCTTTAAAAAAGCCCATAGTGGTGTGTTTATACGTGTGCTTATCAAACGCTTCTTCGCGTACAGCGCTTAATAATTTACGAATTGGGCTCGCGTTGTTTTTTAAGTACTCACCTTTTACCGTTTGCGCTTCGGTTCTAAATTGCTCTTCGGTGTAGGTTAAGTTTTGAAAAATATCAGCTTCTAGCTCAAGTACTTTATCAAGATGCTGCTTTGAAAAGTTTAAATGGTAATTTGTGTAATCGTTTGTTGTATATGCGCGGTTATCAACACCTGAATTTTTTAATATGTCTGAGTACACATCTTCAGGGTATTTTTGTGAGCCTTTAAACATCATGTGTTCAAAAAAGTGAGCAAAGCCTGTTTTGCCCTCTTCAACTTCGTTACGCGACCCTACCGATACCGGAATTTGCAGCGACACTACATCAGGGTAATCGGTTTTAACAACCATGACACGTAAGCCGTTTTCTAGCTCTTCAATTAAGTAATCTTGTGAAAAAACACGGTCATCAGCTTTATTTACTTGTTCTTGTTGTGCTGTTGTTTGCGTGCTTTGGTTTTGTTGCATGGCGCAACCCGTAAACGCCAGTGATACCGCTAAGCTGGTTGCTAATAATTTAAATTTCATTGTTGTCCCTTTTTAAATTGAGCAAATTTGTTGTCAGATTTAACTCTTTAATTATGCCCCAAAGCCAATAAATATAAGAGCCCCAAGGGAATTTATTATGTAAACAACTGTGTCAATTATAAATTATGGGAACAAGCACAATGAATAAACATCATGTTAGTTGAAAAACTTTCACTAAATAAATCTATCTAGACGTCTAAATGGCTGCTATATTAAATCCATCTAAACAAACTTAGCTGGAATGAGGATTATGGCTTTATCACTAAAAGAGAAGATAGTGGACACCAACCAAGGTGTTTATCTTATTGGTACTACCCCGCCTAAAATTGGCACCGATAAAGCGCAATTAAAAATCATTGCAGAAAAGCTATTAGGTCGCTTACACGAAATTGAATACGACGGCGTGATAATTTACGACATTCAAGACGAAAGCAGCCGCACTAATCAAGACCGCCCATTTGCGTTTAAACAAACCGTTGATCCGCGTGAATACAGCCATTTACTTCGTAATTTATCTGCACAAGATGTGATTACTTATAAAAGTGTGGCGCAGCGTGGCGTAGGCGAATTTAAAGATTGGCTAAGTAAAACTAAAAACGACTACGATTTACAAAATGTTGTTTTAGTAGGTAGCCCATCATCGATAGGCGATATAAAGCTAAGCCTGCCAGATGCGTATAAAGCATTGGCTGAGCAATCAGATGATTTCTTTTTAGGTGGCGTTACGATTGCTGAGCGCCATTCAAGTAAACGAAATGAGCACGAACGATTAATAGAAAAAACAGCACAAGGTTGTCAGTTTTTTATATCGCAAGCTGTTTACGACACACAAGCTACTATAGAGCTAATTACTAGCTACGCACGTACATGTAAAGCACAAGGGATTACACCTCAACGTATTATATTAACGTTTACCCCGTGCGGCGGCGAAAAAACCTTAGACTTTATGCAATGGTTGGGTATCTCAGTGCCAGAGGCAACTAAATGGCGCATGCTTGATGCAGACAATACATTAAGCGAATCAGTCCGTATTTGCCGCGAAAACCTCGACTTAATACTTAAAAGCTGTGCGCATTTAGATGTACCGCTGGGCCTAAATATTGAAAGCTTAACAAACCGTAAAGAAGAAATTGACGCGTCAATTAACCTATACCGTTTATTAAAAGCCATTATGGAATTAAACCTTGCGGAAAAGCTAATAGCTTAAAGACTAGGTTAGAGCTAATTAACACCCTTCTTGGCAAGCCTAATGGCTTGCTTTTTTATGTCCGTTCTTTGAAAAATTAATTAATAAATACAAGTAAAAATTTGCAGCTTAAGCTATCCATGAAAGCTATTTTTGGTTATTACTCTCAAGCCTTTTTAAGGCAAACCCCATAGAGGAGCACATAACACCAAAAATTATTCCCTCATTAGATATAAATCTAATGCTAGGAAACGTTTCAAATAAGCTTATTATTGCTAAGGAAAAAATAAAACCTATCGCAGAAAAAACCAGCCAAGTTTGTGTGGCATGAGTCATGACGAACCTCCTTTTATTGTGCTTTTTTAGCGAGCTTGTACGCTTGTTTATTTTTATACATTGCGTGGTCTGCATCACTTAATAGCGCTTCAAAGGGCTGCTTTTGTTTATTAGTAAAACTATAACCTATGCTGAGCGATAAATCGCAGACGTCTGCTTTGAGTAAAGCTTTTGAATACTCAGAGGATATTTTATCCATGATGTAGCTAATTTTGCTTTTATCGCTTAACTGCATTACTGCAACAAACTCATCACCACCTAAACGCCCTACTATGTCGGCATCTCTTAAATGGTTTTTTAGCGTATCAGCCAAAATAATTAAGGCTTTATCACCTACTTCATGACCAAAGGTGTCGTTTAATTTTTTAAAGTCGTTTATATCTATAAACAAGCAACATACGTCGAATCCCAAACGCAGTGCTAAATTAAGCTTTTGCTGAGCTAGTAAGTTAAGTGCTCGGCGATTATAAATATCTGTTAATGAGTCTAACATAGCTATTTCGCGCATTTGTTCATAGCTGTAAACAAGCGCTAGGTCGTCTTCAATTAAATCGCGTAGTTGCTCTATGAGCTCAAAGTATTCATCGGTATAGCTAGTTATTTTAGTGTCTTTTAAGCATAGCGTGCCAAATACTTCACCTTCTGGCCGATGAATAGGTAAGCCTAGGTAGGATTCAACGCCATCCTTAACTACTTCTGGGAGGGTGTTCCATGCATCGTTATTGCTTGCATCATTAACATATAAAATATTTTTAGTTTCAGCAACGTACCGACAAAACAGAGGTGTTTGAGGAGGGAGTATAGGATTGGTCTCAAAGTTAGATCCACCTTCGTTGCTTCTAATAACAACGCGATAGCCTTTGCTTGTTGCCTGAACTATATAACCAGACGGGGCTGAAAAAAGCCCCGTTATAAGGTCGATTGTTTTTTGCCATTTATGCAAAGATATTTGGCCATCAATACCAGAAAATGCCCATTGATCAATTTCAAACATTGCTTTACCTCGGCTATTTAGTAGCTCCAGTATAGGCAAGAAAGCAAAGTAAAAGCTATTATTTACGACGTCTACTTGGCTCTCTTTTACCAGTGATGCGTTTTTTATCGCGATCTTTTCGCGACTTGTTAGTATTTTTACGATTATCTTTTGGCTTTTTATTAGGATCTGGCTCGTAACCTTCTAACCACTGCGGCGTTAAACGCGTATCGAGTAGTACTTCAATTTCTTCTAGCAGCCATTGCTCATCAAGACTTACCAGCGACATAGCAAGTCCTTGTTCGCCAGCACGACCTGTACGGCCAATACGGTGCACGTAATCCTCGGCAATGTACGGTAGTTCAAAGTTAATTACGTATCTAAGTGTAGAAATATCTAAACCACGCGCAGCTACATCGGTTGCAACAAGTACGCGTGTAATACCTTCTTTAAAGTTTTGCAATGCACGGTCGCGTGCGCCTTGCGATTTGTCGCCATGGATTGATTCGGTTTTTAAACCGTCTTTACACATTTCTTTAGCAAGCTGATCAGCCATTTGTTTTGTGCGAGTAAAAATAAGCACTTGGCGCCAGTTTTTCATACCAATCATGTGCGATACAAGTTCGCGCTTACGATCCTCATCTACAGCGTAAATAACTTGCTCTACTTCAACTGCGGCTGAGTTACGTTTATCAACTTCAATTAGTTCTGGGTTTTTAAGTAACTTTTTACTGAGTTCAAACACGCTGTCATCAAACGTAGCTGAAAATAGTAAAGTTTGGCGATCGCCCGGGATATGTCGCAATATACGTCTAATTTCATCAATAAAGCCCATATCAAGCATGCGGTCAGCTTCGTCAAACACTAAGGAGTCTACGCTTGAAAGTACCACACTGCCTTTAACTATATGATCAAGCAAACGCCCAGGTGTTGCCACTATAACTTGCGCTGTTTTAAGTGCTTTTATTTGAGGGCCAATACTTGCGCCACCATAGGCTAAAGCGCCATTGATATTAGTGCCTTGTGCGTACTTTTCAAAGCTTGCAAATACTTGCTGAGCAAGCTCACGGGTTGGCGTTAAAATGACTACACGTGCAAGGCCTTGCTCATCTTTTTTATGGGTATTTAAAAGCTTATGTAATAAAGGTAAAACAAAGGCGGCAGTTTTACCCGTTCCTGTTTGCGCGCTGCCCATTACATCACTTCCGGCTAAAATAGGCGGAATAGTTCTAATCTGAATTGCGGTTGGTTGAGTGTAATTATTTTGCTCAATCGCTGTTAATAATAACGGGTCGAGATTAAGTGATGAGAACGTAGTGGCAGACATAGGCTTAGCTTTAAAATAACAAAGAGCGCTATTGTACGCATATTACTGTACTGCGTAAATTAACCAGTCCAGAAAAGTATTTAATCGTGGTTGCTCACTTTCGCTTTAGCGCTAAAACAATAAAAAAACCAATAAAAAAGGCGCTAAACAACAGCTGTATTTAGCGCCTTTTATAATTTGCTGTAGCTTTAAGCTGGCTTTAGTGTCGCTTTACGCTCGTTGTAAAACGCTATTAAATCGTCAACTGTTGCTTGGCAGTATTCGCGTATACCCGAAACCACCATGTGCTTTTCACCACTACCCACTTTAACGCCGTTTTCCAACAGGTTAAAACGTAGTGTGATTTTTCCGCGCTTACCAGCATACTCAAAACTAGGCTCTGCAAACTCAAGTTCTGGTTCTGTAATATCAAGATTATCAAGATTGATAAGCATTGATTCGTAAATCACCATCGGACGAGCAGGGTTTATCATTACCTCTTGCTTACCCATTAATGGAATAATTACATGCGGAAAAGTAGTACCAGAAAACTCAACATAATTTTTTATAAGACTATTAGTTAATGCTGGGCATTGGCTGGTTTTACCGCTGCGCTTTACCTTTAAAATTACTTTTTCGCCATTGGTTACATCAAACTCATCAGCTCCCTCAGGAAAATTAAGTTTGGTGTTTTCATCAACCATACCGGCAAAAGTAAATTCCATTTGTTCACTAATACCGTAGCGGTCTAGTACCAATGAAAAAAGTAAGTCTCCTGGCGCGCAAAACTTTTTGGCATCTTTGTCGTGAAGTGGATTGTAATCGTCGGCAACGCATTTAGCGAATCGACAACCCTGCTCACGAGAGATAGAAACATAATCAGCATGCTGCTGAAAAAAAGGACTTAACATAGTTTGTTCACTGCTTAAACTGCTTATAACCTATCTATATTACCAGAAAAAAAATATTGAGAGGTCGAATCTGTTAGATTAATGGCTAAATAAAACAGAGCAATAAAAAACAATGACTTTTTATTTATTAGCGCTATCAATTATATGTGTTTTTCCGTACTGCAAAATATCAATAATGCGACAACCCCTTTGGCACTACTTACTAGCTTTAGGTGTTGTAAGTGCGTATTTTCAAGGTTATATAAATTTATATGCTCTCCTGTTCACTGGGCTTTACGTTGTTTTATACTACTGTGTGCTAAATACAAAGCGGGCAATAATACGCGCTATATTAAGTACTGTTTTTATAGTTTCCTCATTGGCATTAGCACTTCATTGGGTACCTGGTTTTAATAACCTCCCTATTGTTATAGACGAGCGTATTACAAGCGATGCGATTACTTTTACCCTTTATGCTAACTTTGATAAAGCTATGGCTGGGTTATTCCTTTGTGCTTACTTTTATTCGAGTAAAAAAGCTTTAAAAGCAGGCCCATTAAACGTTAAACAACCTATTTTTATAATTATTGCTACTGTTTTAGCTTCGCTCACTGCGGCTTTAACACTTGGACTTGTAAGCTTTAACCCAAAAGTGCCCAACTTTTGGTTAGCCTTTATTGCTATTAATCTTTTATTTACCTGTGTAGCTGAGGAAGCTTTGTTTAGAGGTTTATTACAAACCAAACTTAGCCAAATAATCACATCTCCTCGCCTAGCGCTACTTGCCCCAATAATGACAGCAGCAGTGTTTGCTTTGGCGCATTTTGCTGGAGGATTTAACTATGTATTGGTTTCATTTATTGCAGGCTTAGGATATAGCTATATTTTTTATAAAACGCAGCGCTTAGCGTGGGCTATTTTATGCCATTGGTTAGTTAATGTTTGCCACTTCTTTTTGTTTACTTACCCTATGCTCAGTAAAATCTAAATACATTTACAAATGCTAACAATTTACCTGTTGGCAAACATTGCCAGCATTTGATTTTGTTAGTAATTTACTACTTTAAATAATAAATTAAAGGACTAATAAATATGCCACGTTTTATAATGACAATAACAGTGCTGGCCACAATAACGGGTTGTTCAGGCATGACTTATCATACAGATATAGACAACGGTGTTTTATCTCAAGAAATTGGCACCTACGTTAATAAAAGAGATTTACAGCAATTTTATAGCGACCAAGAAGCACACGAAAGTGGCGCAACACTTTTAGGCCGAATAGAAGGTGAAAGCTGTGATGGCGACGGTATGGGTAACAATAATGTAAGTTACAATCGCTCTAAATCAAACGCGATTGATTTACTTAAAGCTGATGCTATGCGCAGGGGCGGGAATGCTTTTACTATTAATTCTTGTAGTGGAACGTCTGTATCGTACTGCGACTTATCTGTTTTATGCACCGGACAGGCCTACGACTATTAATAAGTAAAAGTGCAAATTATATATTAACCGCAAAGCTCAGTAGCACACGCTTTCCAGACTCGATTTTAAATACGCTGTGTTCGTACTTATCGGGTCTGAACAAATACACGCGATTAAATAAATTTATAATGCATTTTGAGCATTTAAATACCCCACCCGCTTTAGGTTTCTCTAATACAAAATTCAGCTTGTAATAGCGCCCTTGCTGCACAGGGTCAATATGGTTCATTACGCTATGATTAGTTGGGTAAGTAACAAGGTTTATCGAAAATGTGTTACTGCTAAAAATGGCTTTGTTTTTTACAGGTGCAATCATACTGCCTCCTATGAGTTTATATGCCGCATTGTAGCATTTAGTAAATTATGAATACTTTAGTTAAACAATATCAAAATACGATGTCATATAGCTAAACAGCCTGAAACAAAAAAGCCGAACTTATTTTACTAAGCTCGGCTTTTAAAAGTACATTGTTTAGCAATTATGCACTTGGGTATTCGCGGTACGCACGCTCTATATTTTTAGCCTGCTTTTTAGAAATACCTAAATGAGCAAGCGCTACACGTAAACGAGCACGTGATAAGTCAGAGCCTAATATTTCCATGGCATCAAGCACTGACGTACTTGATGTTTTGCCTGTAATTGCGACAAAAATTGGCTCTAAAAAGTCTTTAATTTTAAGCTCGTGGAATGTAGCCACTTCTTTTGCAATTGCAAAAATAGCGGGCTTATCAAAGCTACGCAAGCCTTCAAGCTGCCATACAAAAAATTGTAGCGCTTGGCGAATTACGTTTTCGTCTGCTTTGCCGGCTGTTAATAACGCAGGATCGTAAGTTGGAATTCCGCCTACAAAGTGCCCTGCTAGTTCAACCATATCCGACAGTGTATTAATACGTGTTTTAACTTCTGGTAATATTTTAGCGAGCATTTCGCCGTTAAACTTCCAATCAACAAAGCGCTGAATTAACTGCTCGTCGGTTAGGTTTTCGCGGATCCACATGCCGTTTAACCAGCTTAGTTTATCTACGTCAAATACCGGACCACCAAGCGATACACGCTTCATGTCAAAGTTTTCAATCATTTCATTAAGTGTGAATTTTTCACGCTCATCTGGCATTGACCAACCCATACGACCTAAGTAGTTAAGTACGGCTTCTGGCAGGTAACCCATTTCTTTATAGTAGTTAATAGACGTTGGATTTTTACGCTTAGATAGCTTTGATTTATCTGGGTTACGTAGTAATGGTAAATGACCAAGTACCGGCGCTTCCCAACCAAAATCTTCGTAAAGTTTTAATAACTTAGGTGCTGAGTTAATCCATTCTTCGCCACGGAAAATATGACTAATTTGCATATGGTGGTCATCAACTACGTTCGCTAAAAAGTACGTTGGGAAACCATCCGCTTTTAAAAGCACTTGCATGTCTACGTTTTCCCACGGGATCTCAATTTCATCTCGTAGGTAGTCGTTAAACTTAAATGTGCCTTCGCTTGGGATTTTCATACGTATAACGTAAGGTTTGCCTGCCGCTAAGTTTGCTTTAATTTCTTCATCTGTATGGTTTAAACCACGACCGTCGTATTTAGGGCGCAAGCCTTCTGCCATTTGCTCTTCACGCATTTGATCAAGCTCTTCGCTTGTTGCAAAGCAGTAAAACGCTTTACCATCGTCAACTAACTGATGCGCGTATTTTTTATATAAATCGCTACGCTCAGATTGACGGTAAGGACCAAATTCGCCACCCACATCAGGACCATGATCCCACTCAAGCCCTAACCAGCGTAAGCTATCCATAATCGCAAGTTCAGACTCTGGCGTGCTACGTACTTGGTCTGTATCTTCAATACGAAGTACAAATTCACCGCCTTGTTGTTTAGCAAAACAGTAGTTAAATAAGGCGATATAAGCGGTGCCAAGATGCGGGTCACCAGTTGGCGACGGGGCAACACGGGTGCGAATTGTCATGGTAAATTCTCTTTAAATAAGTGAGATAATAAAAGTGGTTTATGCAGCTACTTTGTTTAAGTAAGCAATAATATCGTTTGATTCATACAGCCATTGTACTTGGCCATTTTTCTCTATACGCAGACAAGGCACTTTAACTTTGCCGCCTTGTTCAAGAAGCTCTTGACGATATTGCTCATTATTTTTTGCATCACGCGTTTCTATGTTTAAGCCTTCGCGCTTAATGGCGCGACGTACTTTTACACAAAACGGGCATGCTTTAAATTGGTACAGTTTAAATTGTGAGGTTTGCTGATCAAGCTGTGCTTGCTCGTCGCTTGCACGCTTTTTACTGCGAGGAGTAAATACAAAATTAAAGAATAAGATTATACAACCTAAAAACCAACGAACTAATTTCATGTTCTGTGCTCTGCTTACAACAATTTAAGGAGCCAGATTTTAGCACAAATTTACAATCAAAAAAGCTCAATACTGTTATCTATCTTTGGTTCGTTATTAACTTCTAATTCACTGTAGGAGGTAACTCTATTACGACCAGCATTTTTAGAGTAGTAAAGCGCTAAATCAGCCTGGTTTACAATACTCGATACAGTATCAATACTCAATAACTCTAAAAAACCAATGCTAATGGTTAATTGGCCAATTTGTGGAAAAGGGTATTGGGCAACATTAAGGCGTAACCGGTTAAGTGCAACATGTGCATCACCCTCTGTTTCTGCTTGAAATAACATAGCAAATTCTTCACCACCATACCTAAATACATAGTCTTCTATTCTAAAATTATTTTTTAGTAGCCGTGCAATAAGTAAAATAACCTCATCGCCAATTACATGCCCGTAGTTATCATTAATATTTTTAAAGTTGTCGATATCGGCAATAGCTAAATACCAACGTCGCTTTTTATTGTTATCATTTCTTGGTAACAAAAAACCGTTACCCGATACAATCTCAATTACTTTTTTATCAAATGTTTGCCTATTTAAAAGCTCTGTAAGTGGATCTAACCGCGACTTATATAATAGCCCAAGCTGATTAGCATAAATATTTAAAATATGTACAGCTAACATAGTTGTTCGTTCTGGTAATTCTTGCTCGGTTTCTATTAATAAAGTGCCGACTACTTTTCCAAAATGATAAATAGGCACGTAACTTGTAGTACTACTAAAGGCATAGCTCACCCTAATTTTATTTTGAGTGACCTTTTGTAATAACAATGATGCTTCATCTGGGCTTAATTGCTCTAAATTACTATTTGAATTTATAAGAGTAGGGGGTATGGGGGCTGAAAAATTTTTATTGACGTAAATGGCAAAATTATCAACTTCGAGCAAGTCGCCAATTATTTGTATTAATGCGCTATCTAAATCACTTTCTTCCTCTTGCTGGGTAAGCTTAATAATCCATTCGTGCCCACACTTATTTGCCTTCATTACACTGCCTAAACTAATTAAACTTTTATTAGTCTAGACAATACTCATGAATTTACTAAGTTATGAGGTAATACTTATTAACTAATCCTTTAGAACAGGTATTAAAGTAATACTAAGTCGTCGCGATGCAATACTTCTGCACCACTATCGTATTCAAGTAACTCACCTATTTGATTTGAATGTGCGCCTTTGATTTTATTTACCTCGGTACTGCTAAAACGCGTTAAGCCACGTGCAATCACTTGATTTTTAGTATCTATTAAATCAATTAAATCGCCTCTTTCAAAACGTCCAAGTGCATTAGTAACGCCTTTAGCAAGTAAGCTTGCACCTTTATTTTGAAGGGCACTAATAGCACCTGTATCTATAACAATTTGGCCGGTACTTTTAGGCCCAGCTAGTAGCCATTTTTTACGGCCATCTTTTGGGGCGGTGAGTTTTAAAAAGCGTGTGCCTGGTAACTCGTCACTCATGCATTTTAAAATAACGTTTTTACCTGCGCCTTTAGCAATAATAACTTCAACGCCTGCACGCCTTGCAATGTCGGCGGCTTGCAGTTTAGTCGCCATGCCGCCAGTACCTAAGTTTGTACCACTGCCACCAGCAAGTTGGCGCAGCTCATCGTTTATATGTGTTACTTCACCAATGAGGGTGGCATCGGCGTTTGTGCGCGGATCGCTGGTAAATAAGCCTTCTTGATCGGTAAGTAGCAATAGTTTATTAGCATTAGCCAAAATAGCGACAAGCGCCGATAAATTATCGTTGTCGCCTACTTTTATTTCACTGGTAGCGACTGCGTCATTTTCGTTAATGATGGGTACAACGTCGTAATTTAATAACGCATTGAGTGTATCGCGGGCATTAAGGTAGCGCTCTCTGTCGTCTACATCAGCGCGAGTAAGCAGCATTTGTCCTACATTTATCCCATATAAACCAAACAAGCTCTGCCAAATATGAATAAGTTGACCTTGTCCAATTGCAGCAAGCATTTGTTTATCAATTAAGCTTCTGCCACAGGGTTTTAATAGCTGTTCACGCCCAGCAGCTACCGCGCCGCTCGATACTAAAATAACGTGATGCCCCAGCTTTTTAAGCTCGCAGCATTGGCGTACTAATTCAACCATGTGCGCTTTATCTAGTTTATCGGTGCCGCCAGTAAGTACGCTTGTACCAAGCTTTACAACTATTACCTGTTCCCTTTGCATGTGCTTTTTACTAATCATTAATTAAAGATGAATTAATTTATACCAGCTCGGTATTTTTGAACAAGTTAAAAATATTCATGCTAGGATCTGATTTTATTAAATTATATAAATTACTCTCTATGCCTGCCAGTTTGTGTTTAATTATTGCCACCTTTTTATGGGGCAGCTCTTTTATAGCGCTTAAATATGCCATTGCCATTTACGACCCTGCCTTGGTAATATTTTTACGCATGCTCACCACGTTAGTTTTATCGCTTTGCTTATGGCGCTACGTTATTCGATTTGAGTATTTAAAAGGTGATTGGAAGTATTTAGTGGGTATGTCGCTTGCTGAGCCTTGCTTGTACTTTTTATTTGAAGGCCACGCAATGGAATATACATCAGCCTCGCAGGCGGGTGTTATTGTGTCGTGCTTGCCTATAATTATTGCGCTGCTTGCCTTTTTATTACTTAAAGAATACATAAGCAAAGCCATTGTTGTTGGCTTTACGCTGTGTATTGGCGGCAGTATTTTACTTACGCTTCTTTCACCCAATTCTGAGCAAGCACCTAATCCGTTACTAGGTAACTTTTTAGAGCTGATGGCTATGGTGTGCGCTGCATTTTATACCGTAAGTATTAAGCATTTAGCTAATCGCTACTCCCCCCTTACTTTAATTGCACTTCAAGGTATTAGCGGCAGCTTGTTTTTTGCACCTTTTTTGTTTTTTATCGATCTACCAAGCGAAAACCAACACGACTTAACCGCGCTTATGAGTATTTTATATTTAGGTTCGTGTGTAACCCTTGGCGGCTACGGCATGTACAATTATGCTATTAGCAAAGTATCGGTATTAACCGCGGCTGCGTACTCTAATTTAATTCCTATTTTTACACTTATTTTGTCAGCTATTATTTTGGGCGAAGTGCTCAACGTGTGGCAATGGTTGAGCATATTTGTGGTATTTATTGGTGTAATGGTAAGCCAGCGCCATCAAGAACTTGTAGTTGATATACCACTTAGTGAATCGGGCGAAGACATTTGCGCAGATACAAGCAATCTTAAATCAGTACCTGAGGCAAGCGAATCAAAAGGGTAACAGGTAAGCAAGTACAATCCAGGTGTTTGTAAAAAGTCATGTTGAGATTGATGAATAACCTCAATCCCTGTTACCTTATAATTTTGTATCACCCCACTTTGCAGTTGCAAAGTAAACGCCTCTCCCACTTTTGCGTTTTGTAAAAATGCAAAGTGGGTGTCGTTATGCCCTGCTATTAGTGCGCCTTTTTCGTTTCCAAATTCTTTTCCGCCAAGCTCCCCTGAGGGTAAAAACTGGCTAGGCGCAAACGCTAAATTACGACCACTCGCTCCAGCCAATACACTTAATGTTTTATTATGACTTGGCCAATCAAGCTTTGCAGTAACGTAGCTGTCGGCGTAATACCACGGCTTTACCTTAGTGCCGGGTGATTTAAGCGCCTCTTGCCATGCTTGTTCAATTAATACTTGAGCAAGCCACGCTTTTGCCTGCATATAAGCGCCGTGCCCAAATAATCCAAGCCCAGCTATTAGTAAGCACGCGCTTAGCCACTTTTTCATTTATGCTCCCTACTTAATTTAAGCCCTCGGTTTATTTTAAGCGCGCCAAATCCTAATAATAAAATACAGCCTAATACTATATGCAGCCTGCTTTGCCCATCGGTTTGTGGTAAACGCATTGCCATACCTTGGGGTACTACATTAGTAGCTTGCGCCGTTTGCTCTGCCACTTCTTTTATTTGAGTTTGTTCAATCGCTATAAAAGCAGTAAACGGGCTAAGTAATTGATGAGTAAGTGCGAGCTGCTGTACTTCATCTTTAACTGTATTTTGCTCGTTGTATAAAAGTAATGACTTAATTTTTTGTCGTGCCCACAGTTTTGCTATACCTTTTGCATCTGAGCTATTTTGTGTACTTAATTTAATACTTAAAGGCCCTTGTGCAGTTTGCCCAGCAAGTACCACTCTTTTAGTATTATTAAGTTTTATAGCGACCATAATAGGCTCACCAAAATATAAATCAGGTAGTGGTGATGGCCAAAAATCTAAGCTGTTACCGCTTTCATCGCTTAGCGCCAAATTAGTAATAGCCGGATGTGCAAGCTTATCAAACAACTGCTGCATTTTAGGTTGCACCTCGCTTGTGCTGCCTATAAACGTAAATGAGCCTTTGCCTATATCTGCCGCTCGGCGCATAAAAAAGCTGTTAGGTGCGCTGCCAATACCCACTGTAAATAAGCGGCTATCGCCTAATTTACTTTGAATATTTTTAAACAATGCGTCTTCATTACTTACGCTGCCATCGGTTAAAAATACAACTTGGCGTACAAAACCATCAAACTCGCTGCCATCAAGTACGGCATTAAGGGCACCTTGTATTTCAGTGCCGCCGTCGGCTTCTAGGCTATAAATAAATCGCTCTGCACGGCGTAAATTAAAGTCGCTGGCTATAAGTGGTTTATCGCTCATTGGAGTCACTATGTTATCAAAACCAATTATGTTAAAGCTGTCGTCGCTATCAAGTAATGAAAGCGCATAAAACAAGGCTTTTTTAGCTTGCTCCATAGATTGCCCGTGCATAGAGCCTGACGTATCAACTACAAATACCATTTCGCGAGGTAATCGCTGAGTTTGTGTAAAGTGATCCCCTGGTGGCATTAGCATAGCAAGCCCGTATCGGTCACCATTTTCAAACTGCTGAGTAAAAAATGCGGCTTGAGCTTGCTCTTTTTGCAATGGTTTAAACTCCAGTACAAAGTCGCGATTAACTGCATTTTTCTCATTTAACGCTATTTTATATTGCCCAAACGCGGTGTTTTGCACATTAACATTATGAAATTTAGAATTGATATCCACCAGCTCTAAGCCCACGTCTATATCAATGTTTAAGCTAAATTGGCTACTTGGTGCGTTATCAGTTTGAGTACTATTTTGAGTGATGTTTTGAGTGCTGTAAACAGGGCTCAACCATCCCGTTGGGAGCGGATTAACATGCGTTTGGTTTTGAGTATTAACTTCAACTTCACCACTAATTGCGTGATAACGCGGTGTAATGGTAGTAGGAAACCTAATAGCAAATGTGCCGCTGCTGTAGTCAATTATTTCTTGATACTCAAGCTCAATAATTACTTGCTCACCAGGACCAATATTCGCCACATTCGTAATAAACATATTGGCGCGTTGCTGGCGTACGAGTGCCGCTTGCTTGCCTGCTTTTTTAGCCTCCTCGTATTTTTTTTCAGCTTCCACTTTTTTATCAATTTGGCCTTTAATGACTCGCTCACCTATACGCATCGTCATGGCATGTACGGCGCTTTCATCTGGCAGTGGAAAAACATAGCGCGCATTAACCGCAAACGGGTTTTCGTTTTGATAGGTTTGCGTTACTACAACATGATTAATCAGGCCGGTTAAGGTCATATTGGCGTCGCTTTTTAATATTATTGCTGGCCCTGCTGGCGCACCATTGCTATCAAAAAGCTCTAACTTGGGTGATTGCGCATGGCTTTTAAAGCTCGCTAACAGCACAATCACTATGAATATAAAAATGCTTACTTTAGTAAGCATTTTGGTTGGTTTACTCAATTTAAACATAAATCACTCCATCGAACGCTTAGCTTTACTTAGATTCAGTTAGGTTTAGTTACTCGCCGTTTGGCCATTTACACTATTCATTGAGCGAGTGGTAAGCGTTACGCGTCTATCAAAAAAGTTATCTTCCACCGTGTTGCTGTTAGCCAATGTTTGCTGCTCGCCAAATGCCTGCGTACTTAAGCGTTTGTGGCTCACACCGTGTTTTATTAAATAGCTTTGCACGGCATTTACACGCGCTTTAGAAAGTAAAAGGTTAGCTTGCTCATCGCCGCGTTGATCGGCAAAGCCACTTAAATCAAGTGCGAGTTGTGGTTGGTTGTTTAACAAGGTAACTAGTTGGTCTAGCTGCAGTGCAAAATGCGGGGCAATAACGCTTGAGCCTGTTTTAAATTGCACCGTCATGGCTAATAAGTTATTAATTTGAACTTGAGTTAACTGCTCATTTTGATTGGCAAGTACTTCTAACTGCTGCTCTAACATATTGTTGTGGTTAAGCACGTGTTGGTAATCGCTGGTTTTTTCTTTCATGACCGTAATGGCACGCTCTTGCTCTGCAATTTTGTTATCAGCTACTTTTGAATCACCTATTAAACCACCGGCAAATGCCCCAATAAACGCACCAATTGGCCCGCCCACTACGCCGCCAATAATAGCGCCTGCACCTAGCCCAATAGCCGTTTCTTTATGGGCTTCTTTTGATGGCGTGTTAGATGTTGAGGCAATTGCTGGAGTACAAAAACTAGCAACGAGTGTTAACGCAATTAATGTCTTCTTCATGATTTAATCCTTAAACTTACTTTTTAATTTGTGATGTTTTGTTTTGATGGGTGTATTAAAACAAGCTCAAGTGGCAATAAAGGGGATCAAAAATGGCAAACTGCTGAGCAATTGTGGCAAAAAAATGGCAATTGCCTTTTTAAGCGTACTTAGCTTAAAAACTTCGATATAGTGCACAGCAGAGCCGATAGGATAATGATTAAGATGAAAAAAATAGCCATCGTTGAAGATGAACCCGCAATCCGCGAAAACTACATAGAAATGCTGAGCGGACAGGGCTACCAAGTAAGTGGCTTTGCCGATCGCGCTTGCGCAGAAGCTGAATTTAAAAATGCCCTGCCCGATTTAGCCATTGTTGATATTGGCCTAGGCCATGAAATAGATGGTGGTTTTTTACTGTGCCAAACATTGCGATCGCTTTCTAAAACACTGCCTATTATTTTTTTAACCGCCCGCGATAGCGAAATAGATACCGTATGCGGCCTGCGCATGGGCGCCGACGACTACCTAACAAAAGACATAAGCTTGGCTCACTTGGCTGCACGTATTGGTGCGCTGTTTCGCCGAATGGAAGCACTTGAGCAACCCGCTGATGCAAACGCACTCATAACACGCGGGCAATTAACGCTCGACACACAACGTATGCAGGTATTTTGGCAACAACAATTAGTTGATTTAACCGTAACCGAATTTTGGATGCTGCATTCACTCGCCCAGCGACCAGGCCATGTTAAAAGCCGTAACGAATTAATGAGCGATGCTAAAATTTATGTAGACGACAGCACCATTACTTCACACGTAAAACGTATCCGTAAAAAGTTTATAGCACTCGACAGCGCCTTTGATTGCATAGATACCGTGTATGGCATGGGCTATCGGTGGGAACAACACTAATGCTACGATTTGGTCTGCGCAGTAAATTTATATTACTTTCATGTTTTTTGTTTTTGCTGCCGTGGCTTGGCTACGAGTACGTATGGGAAATGGAAAAGTTTTTACGCCAAGGCCAAGAAAAAACCCTCGTAGGCACTACTCGCGCACTTGCTACTGCACTACATGAGCGCCCCGCATTATTTGACGAGCAAACCAACTTTTTAGACCAAGTAGTAAAAGGCCGCGATTTATACGCTTATAATCTTAAAAATCCTATTCAGCTCGACGGTAAACTTAACGATTGGGACAACTACCAACCGCTATTTTGGCATTACGACAAGCGCTACTTACAAAAAACAGATAACAAACATCAAGCCAGTGACTTATCGTTTGATCATATGGTGGGAAAGTTTGATAACTACTTATACGCCGCATTTAAAGTCACCGACAATACCCTTATTTATCGCGCTAAAAATAGCTTAAGCATTACTAATAACGATTATTTACAAATTGGCCTAAAAACGCCTGACGGCCAGTTTAATACTTACATTATTGCGCCACGCCAAAACGGCTGGGTTAATGCGTTTGATGCAAAAACCAAAGCCCCTTTTACTAAAATCCAGGGCTATTTTGAAAGTACCGAATCTGGTTATAACGTAGAGCTGCGTTTTCCTATTAACATGCTGGGCAACAAACTTGGCTTTGCCATTGTTGATGTTGATAATAAAGAGGCGTTGTTAGAGCCTAAAATAATGTCGACCTCAAACTTAAATAACCCAAACGATTTAGGCTCGGTACTCGTACCTTCCCCAGAAATTAGCCGTATTTTAAAAGGCATGGGCCACAGTGGTAGCCGCATTTGGGTAGTTGATAACCATCATCGCGTACTTGCACAATCGGGTACTATTCAAAATGCAGATGGCGTATGGGCTGATGGGCTTGCTAACCAAGCACCTAAAACTTGGTGGCAGCGCTTTGAGCAAAATTACTTGCACCCAATTTACTATAAAATATTAACGCGCCCCGAAAATGAGTTTTTAGATACCCTGCACGATGTAGCTTCTATGCAGGGCACACATTTAGCTAAAGCATTAAAAGGGCAACCAGCATCGTCTTGGCGCTTAACTCCCGACAGCAAAGCTGTTATTTTATCGGCCGCTTACCCTATTTGGATCCAAGACCAAGTAATTGGTGCAGTAATAGCAGAGGAAACCACTAACGGCGTACGTACGCTACGTAATAAATCGCTCGAAAAACTGTTCAACGTTATTTTAGCCGTAATGCTAATTGGTACTGTCACCTTGTTCTTTTTTGCCTCGCGTATATCGAACCGAATTAGGCGACTGCGCGATACTGCTGAACAAGCAATTGATGCACAAGGGCGTGTTACCGGCAGTATTAATTACAGCGATGCTAACGATGAAATTGGCGATCTGTCTCGTAGTTTTTCAAACATTGTTAGTCGACTTGGTGGCTATACCGATTACTTAGAAAATATGTCGTCGCGATTATCACACGAGCTGCGCACGCCGGTTGCCGTAGTACGCTCGTCACTCGAGAACTTACAAAGCTTGCCGCAAAACGAGCTGAGCCAAAAATATCTCGATCGCGCCAGCGAAGGAGTTGAACGCTTAGGTAAAATAATAACCACCATGAGCGAAGCCACCCGCCTTGAACAAAGTATTCAAAGCAACGAACCTGAGCCTTTTGATTTACAAAAAGTAATAAATGGCTGCATGCAGGGCTATCAGCTTACTTACCCACACCAGCTATTTACGCTTGATGTATGCCAAAACAAATTACCTATGCAAGGTGCACCGGAGTTTATAGCTCAGCTACTTGATAAGCTTATTAATAACGCGCTGGAGTTTAGTGAAGCCAATACGGCTATTAATGTAGGCCTTAAGCAGAGCGAAAATAAAGCAATATTAACAGTGAGTAACACAGGGCCCGCGTTACCCGAAGGATTAACTGAACATATTTTTGACTCTATGGTGTCGGTACGTAGTCAGCAAATGCAGCAACAGCCACATTTGGGGTTAGGTCTTTATATTGTAAGGCTGGTGTGCGACTACCATAAAGGCAGTGTAACAGCGCAAAATAACGAGCAAGGTGATGGTGTCGTATTTACCGTAACGCTGCCGTTAGTTACTGGCTAAGGCTGTATTTTTACCATTATATTTGTACCGTTATATTTATAGCTACAGCATTATATGCAAATAGTAATTACGCAATAAATTAAATTCAGCTGTATATTTTTAGTTAAAAATAGTTACTTTAATTTACCTTAACTCCATATAAATTAACAAATAAACCCCTCTCACCCCTCAAAACCTGCCAGTTACAATTTAGTACAACTTCAAATGTAACTATTCACTTTTAATTCAGTCGAATGACCATACCCTACATCATATTAAAGTATTAAATTGAAGGAATACTCATGAAACCATCACTAGAGCGTGAAGAACTAGACTTTATTTTTGACTTATACAGGCCCTCTAAAAAACCCAAGTCTGAAGAGGTAAAACCAAAAAACACCAATTACAAAGAGCTAAGAAAGCACGACGCGACTAAAAACCAAGGCGTATCGCACTACTTAGTCTAATTTTATTACGCTTGGGGCTTCTCATGTTCTAAAAATGCTTTAATGCAGTTTATTTCTGCAAGTTTTACTTCTTCGCCTATTTCAGGGCCTTTTTTGCCATTTTTAAGTGCATTTTGCACTACTTGTTTCTTATCCATTTTTTGCAGTTCAGTATGAATTGCTCGCAGTTTAGCTGCTTGCGGGTATGGCTTATCAACAAGTGTTTCACCACGCCCTTGTGCATCGCATTGGCATGCTTGGGTAAACGCCATAAAACGTTCTGGGTGTACCAACGCATTTAAGTTAGTCACTATTAGCTTGTGAATGGTTTGCGGCCTTAACTGGTCAATCGTGTGGCAAAGGGTGTGATTATCACTGGTGAGTACACCAACATCGCGAAAACGGTTAGGCACTTTTAAGCGCTCACAAAACGCCTCAATAACTGCAACACCTTCGCGTTCGTGCCCACGTAGGTTTCCATATTTTTTAAAACTAAGCGCTTTTCCAAAATCATGGGTTAGTGCAGCAAAACGTGTTTCTAAATTAAAATTTAAATCGGCTGCACGCCTAAGTACCAGCATAGTATGTACAAATACATCACCTTCAGGATGATGGTTTGCCGGTTGCGGTACGTTAACCATGCGCTCAAGTTCTGGAAAAATACCTAAGCCTTGCAGTGCTTCAAAATAAAGCTCAGGGTGCTTTTCACCCAGTGCTTTTTCAGTTTCAAGCCACACGCGCTCAGGTACTAAATGATTTAGCTCACCTTTATTTTTAAGCTCGCGCATTAATGCATACGTACTTGGGTGAATACGCCAATCACTGCCATAGCGCGCTAAAAAACGGGCAATACGCAGTACTCGAACAGGGTCTTCTACAAATGCCTCAGTGGTGTGGCGCAGTGTTTTATTTTGTAAGTCAGCTTGGCCATTAAACGGGTCAATAATATTACCGTGTTCATCAAGCGCCATTGAATTTATGGTTAAATCGCGTCTTGCTAAATCTTCTTCGAGCGTTACCGTTGGGCTGGCATCAACCACAAAGCCAGTATAGCCTTTGCCGCTTTTACGCTCTGTACGCCCAAGTGCATATTCTTCTTTTGTTTTTGGGTGTAAGTAAACCGGAAAATCGCTACCTATTGGTACAAAACCTAGCGACTGCATTGTTTCTGGCGTTTCACCAATCACTACATAATCGTTATCTTTTGATTTTATATTTAGCAGCTTGTCGCGAACTGCCCCACCAACGAGGTAAACTTGTTTTAAGTTACTTTTCACTTTATTCCCATAAACATTAATAAAATTGTTTGATGTTAATCATAACATTAATTAAAAAATTCTGCGGTGTTTGCCAAGCTCAAGTAAGCTCATTACAATGGCGCATTATTTTCAGCTATAGCCTCACAATTAATGAAAAACCATTCATCAAAAAAAGAACTTATGTTACTACCCATTTTATTAATGGTTATTTTAATGTGTGTGGCGGGTCACTTTTTACTACAAGCAAATTTTCAAGACAGTAATATGGTTGAATACATGTTAGCAGCACTGCCGTTTGCTATGTTTGGATTGGTTATTGTGGCGTTTAAAATGGCGGCTAAAAGCGAAAAGGATGAACAAAACGAGCAGGACTCTTAATCCTGCTTTTTGGCTGATTTAAAGTACGTGGTAGCCAAACCAGTCTGGCTTTATCGGCTGCGATATACCGCTGGGCGTGAGTTTAATGTTTAGCTGGCTATCGAGTAAATCAATGGCAAAGCAATCGTCTACGTCATGTAAATCATCTTTATGAATATGGCTAAGGCCTGCAAGTAAATCGTTTTTAGCACGCTCTTTAGCTTCATGGCTACTACTTGCAACATACAACGCAAAGTCGTGTTGCTCAGCCATAGAATCACTTCTGTAAGCGCCTAAATTTACAAAATAGAGTTGTTTATTTTGCTCCACATAGCTATCGACTACTTCTACTTTAAAGCCATCAATATGATTAATTGCCATGTAACTATCCATGTGAACACTACTTCTGTCGCCTACCCACTGGCTTTTTAACTTTGAGTAGGTTTGCTCTATATTCTCCCCTACAACAAAACGAATATCATGCATTTCAATGTGGCAACCTCGAATCCGGCCACCTAAATAAACCATAAATAACTGCATGCTTTTCCTTAACCTAAATTATCAACATCAATATTATGCTTTTTAATCAACTTATAAAAATCTGAGCGGTTACGTTTAGCAAGCTTAGCGCCTTCGGCTACGTTACCACCTGCCATTTTTAAAGTGTTAATTACATAGTCGCGCTCAAACTCTTTTTTAGCGTCGTTTAGTGATAATGGTTCTACATTTGTTTCGTTACTATTTAGCGCTGCTAACACTAAGTGCTCTGAAATAACATCGCTTGGCGTTAATGCTACAACCTGCTCTACTACGTTTTGTAGTTGGCGGATATTACCTGGCCAGTCGTAACGCACAAGCGCATGCATAGCATCGCTTGCAAAGTGTTTTTCAGTTTGCTTCATGCGCTTAGCAATGCTTGCACTAAAGTGCTGTACTAATAAGCTTATATCTTCGCGGCGCTCACACAGTGGCGGTAATTTTAAATTAACTACGTTTAAACGGTAGTATAAATCTTCTCTAAAGTGTTGGTTTAAAATAGCTTCAGGAAGATTTTTATGTGTAGCCGACACTATGCGTACATCAATTGCTATTTCTTCTTGAAAGCCCACCGGGCGAATTGTTTTTTCTTGTAATACGCGCAGTAACTTAACCTGCAAGTTAAGTGGCATATCACCTATCTCGTCTAAAAATAACGTGCCGCCCTCAGCTTGTTGAAACAACCCTTGGTGATCTTTAATTGCGCCTGTAAAAGAGCCTTTTTTATGACCAAATAATTCGGACTCTAAAAGCTCCCCTGGTACAGCGCCGCAGTTAATTGCAACAAAAGGTCCGTTACTTACATGGCTATGTTGATGAATCGCCTGTGCGAGTAGCTCTTTACCTGTACCACTAGCCCCCGAAATCAATACATTAACTTGTGTTGGCCCAAGTAGTTTTACTTGCTCAAGCAAGTGAAGCATTGTGCCGCTACGCGTAACTATATTACTTTTAGGTGCGGCTTCATCAGCGTTAACACCGTGAATTTCTATCGCTTTAGCAAGGCTGTCAAATAGCTCATCTTTATCTACAGGTTTAGTTATAAATGCAAAAATGCCCTGCTTAGTTGCCTCTACTGCATCAGGAATTGAACCGTGCGCTGTCATCATAATGACAGGTAATGCAGGGTAGCGGCTTTGCAACTGACGATGCAGCGCCATGCCATCCATTTCATCCATACGCAAGTCGGTTATTACGGCGTCAAACACTTGGCTTTTAAGTATTTGTAGTGCGGTTAAGCCGCTTTCACAGGTCGTTACTTCGTACCCTTTTGATTCGATACGAATAGCGAGCAGTTTTAATAAGCTAGCGTCGTCGTCAACGAGTAATACTTTTGCACCTTGCACTTTAGTTGCTGCCATAGTTACTGCTCCTTAGTTTCTTCTCGTAGTAAAAGCTGCTGCTCAATTGTTGCTAACGATGAGAGGGTTTCTTGCATTTTATTGTTAAGTGCTTGTTGCTCTTTTTTAGCATTTATTTGCATAGTCACTTGTTGCTTTTGAAGCCATAAATATTGCTTTATATCATCTGGCCAAAAGTAAGCAAGATCGAGTTTTAGCAACTTAGTCATTACCGTATTTGGATCATCATTTATGTTTAAGCACATAAATTTAAAAAAGCGTTTAAGATCGTTTTCGCCTGTAAAAATATCTTTTTTTGGCACCAATTTAAATCCGCCACACTGATTAGCGTGCCATGCAATAACTTGCTCTGCTGGAGGGTAGCTAGGTTCTATTTTTGGTCTGGGTTTTGGGCTTGGTTTGCTGTTTTTGTCGTTTTTTATTTTAGTATCGACCACAGGTGCAGGTGTAATTGACACACGCTCTTCTTGCCCATTATTAATTTCACAACCAGATATAACCATGCTGCTACTGAGCACACATAAAATAGCGATTAAACGCAAGCGCATGTTAATTAACTCCTAGATTTTTTGTTATGGGAATTTTAATTGAAAACCGGCAACCATGTGGCTCATTATGTTCAACAGTAAGTGTACCTCTTAGCTGTTCAACAGACTCTTTTACAATAGTTAAGCCCAGCCCACTGCCTTGCAGCGTAACATTTTTACTGTGTTTACCTTGATAAAATGCGCTGAAAATTTGAGTTTTTTCTTGCTCTTTAATACCGCAGCCTTTATCAAGTACAACGATACAAAGCTGGTTTTGCTCAAGCGCTAAATTAATAGTAACGCTTTGCTTATCGTCTGAAAATTTTAAGCCATTTGAAATAAGCTGAATTAAAATCATCTCAATAAGCTCACTAGGTAAAGCAAGCGGTTTGTTAGGTAAAGTATTTTGCCACTGCAGAGCTTGCTGACGCGCAGTTAAGCGATGCTCAAAATGGCTATTAATTTTATTAATAAGAAGACTAAATTCAACTTCGCTTAAGCTATCTTTACTGCTGCGAATAGCATTATAGCTCAATAAACTGTCAATCATTGTGCGAAGGCGCACCATAGATTGACTAATGAGCTCAAGCACTGCTTTTTGCTCAGCAGTAATTGGACCTACTATTTCATCAGTTAATAAATCAGTGCCTTCAACCATTGAAGCAAGCGGCGTTTTTAGCTCATGAGTTACATGGCGTAAAAAAGTATCTTTTTGCTGCTCAAGCATATGAAGCTGCTCTTGCACCCATTGGAGCTTTTCTCCTAGCTCAACAAGCTCAGCTGAACCTTTCACAGATATTTTTTGCTGCCAATGCCCCTGCCCAAGCTTATCAATAACCGTAGTTAATCCTTTTAGTCGCCCACTTATACGCCATAAAAAGCCTCCCCCAACAATTAAAGTCAGTGGAATAAGTGCCACCAACCAGTTTATAAATGACGCTTGCAGGCTTGTAAGCTCATTTTGGTTATTGGTAATTTGCGCTTCGTTTTTATCACGTAACCATAAAGTAAGTTCAGCAATTAAATCGCTCACTGGCACAAATAGCTCAGCTTGTTGTTGTTTTTGCTCAACGAGTTTTACATGCGCGGTTTGTAAGGTGGTATATAAGCGTTGCCATTGGTTGATATACTCTTTATTCGTGTTTACAAATTTGAGTTCATCAATGCTTTGTAGGGATGATTGCCATTTATCGACAATAAGCTTATCTAGCGATTCACTTTTTAATACCCAGTTTTGCCTAGTGGCGCGTTCAAGACTGTTGAGTTCTTGCTTTAAAGTGTTAAACGATTTAGTAACTTGGTAGTTGTTACTCACAATACTTTGAGTAACCGCTAATTGCTTATTAAGCGAATTTAAAAATACGATCACCACTATAGAAAGCGGAAGTAGCGAAAGCAGCATACTCATTGCAAATTGCCCAATTAAATTAGGCCGCCAGTTAAGCATTGCTTGGTATTTTTTAGCTATGGTTGCTGGCATTTCGTTTAGTCCTTTTAAGTTAAGCGCTCTATTATTAAGTGCTTACCTTATACACTAGCTGAACCAGCAATTATATTTAATACGATTAACAGCCAGCACTATAAAACAATGTGTCGCCAAATAGAGACAACGTAACTCGTTGATTTTAATAAACTCCCTTTTAACCCCATTAAATAATGTTGCAAAAGGCGCACAAAAATTACAATAAACCCAGTAAAAACTTCTCACTGGCTTAAAGAAAAAATAATAACCAATTGAAAAATATCAATAATTATTATTGGCACCATTTTTGTAACAGGTGTAATAACTTTAATCAATAAGGAAATAATTATGAACAAACGCATTTTAGTAATTTCATCATTACTGGCTTTAGGCTTTTTAGGCGCTAATGCACACGCAATGGACGTTCACGCGACTTTTAACGAACTTGATAAAGACAGTAACGGCACATTAAGTGAAGCCGAAGCAGGTGAAGATGCTGTGTTACACGAGAATTTTTCTCAAATTGATACTAATCAAGATGGGCAATTGTCGCTAGATGAATTCAAAAAATTTATTCAATAAACTCATTTAATAAGGAACGTGATTATGAAACAACTTATAGCCGCTTTTTCATTAATGTTTTTAGCAATTAGTGCCACTGTAATTGCATCGCCAACAAATGTGCGTTTTGCCCACTTAGATAAAGACATGGACGGACAAATATCAATTGCAGAAGCAAAGGAAGATAAGGAAGTAATGAGACAATTTGCCGACTTAGATGAAGACGGTGATGAAAAAGTCTCAAAAAAAGAATTTGAAAGCTTTAAACCTTAATGAGTAATTACTGATTAAGCTTTACTTAAGCTTGTTATAGGTAAACTGGAATTAAAAGCATTTGCCATAATCCCTGAGGGAGTGTGTAAAAGGATTTAATGTTGGGAGTTAAATTACGGCAAGTGCTTTTTCCTTTTCACTTTATTTTAGCCACAAACTTTAATTACATCTTTTGGAAGGAACACCATGAAGATACTTCCCCTTGTTATAAGCATTTTAATGCTATTAAGCTTTGATGCCGCGGCACTTGATGTAAAGCAACGCTTTGATCACTTAGATAGCGACAAAAGTGGCTATTTAACACACGACGAACTTGATCCCCAACCACAACTTTTAAACACCTTTGTAAAATGGGACAAAAACCAAGATAACCAAATTTCGCTAGTCGAATTTAAAAGTTATCTAACTAACAACCTTTACTAAGTGATTTGTATGAAAAGTATTAGCTATATAACGCTGCTGGCGTTTAGTATTTTTAGCGCATTTAGTTTTGCCGCAAGTAACGACATTGCAAAGCAATTTAAAAAGCTAGATAGGGATAAAGACGGTTTTTTATCACGTTCAGAAACCGCTATAGACCCGGCTTTGTGGTCACGATTTTCAAGCTACGACAGTGACAAAGACGGTAAATTAGCATTAAATGAATATGGCTTATATGCAAGTAAGTAGTTTTATAGCTAGGTAAAAAAACACCTAGCTTATTATATTTATATCTATTAATTACGTTCAGGTTTTATTTTTAGAACAATGCGCCAAATACTCTTCATCAGTAGGTTTTGGGCTCACCATAAAGTCCATTTTGAGATAAGTTAGAATAGGTTGCTTACTCGTATTTTCAGTTGTCGCTTTTCAGCGCCATAAACCCACAGCAGCAGCTGCATTATTATCAAACACACCCTCAGGGTAGGATGCAATAACCTTATACCCTTGGGCTTCACCTTGTGAATTAATTAACATAGCAAGCTCAACACAACCTGAAATACTTTTCTTTGCAGCTTCTATCGGATATCGCGGCTCTACTCTTTTAGCAACATCCCAATATTCACCTGCCTTACTTCGCAGTTCAGGACTCGATAAATCAATAAAACTCGGCATTTCATCGTTTACTTGTTGATCAGACGTTGAGCCACAGGCTGTTAGCATCATGCTCAACGGGAGTAATAAATAGAGGGCTTTCACAATATTTCCTTATTCTTGATGCTTATTTAGTTATTTGTAATATCCGTATTAAACTCATACCCATCAGATTTTATAAAGGTTCGATCTAAAACGTTACACACACTTAAAGTAACTTTAGAGTGAGGTAAATAAGTACTTTGTTCAAACCTTATAATCTTTCCCGTTACTTGAAATGTTTCATCAGTAGGAGGTTTTTTTAATTTCACCTGTTACTTGAAATGTTTCGCCAGCCGGACAATTTTTTAAATATTTTTTACCTACTGGTATTGAATCAATCATGAAATCAATTCTGATATGAGTAAGTACAGGTTGTTTAGCTACATTTACGTTAGTAGGTAGCCAGGCCCATGTATTTAAAAATTGCGCTGCGGCTTCATCAAATAACCCCTTAGGGTATGAAGAAATTACTTTATATCCTTGCGCCTTACCCTCAGAATTAATAATAGTCATGAGTTCTACACAACCAGCAAGACCTTTTTTTGCAGCAGCTATTGGATATCGTGGTTCTGTTCTTGTGGAAATATTCCAATAGTCTTTCACCCTGTCGCGCAGCTCAACACTTGATAAATCTATATAATCGCGTATTTCAGTATTTGATACATCAGTATGGTTTAGCTTTTCTACACTATTATCTGCAGTAGGTGTCGATCCACATGCCGCAAGTAATGAAGTTAATGGTAGAAATAAATAAAGGGCTTTCATAGCGTTTCCTTATGCTTTATTGATTGTTTTGCATACTAAACAATCACATTAATTACCTATTTTGTAAACAGTTAATATAAAGAAAAACATTAAAATGAGGTCTATCAATTCATTGGTATTATAAAATCAAGTTTGTTAATGTAAGTAAATTAACAATAAAAATTAAGTAACTATGCCACTCAAAAAAATAATCAAACCACTCATACTAGCCAGCCTTTGCGCTAGTTCTAGTTACACTCTCGCACAAACAAAAGTAATTTATAACGCCAATGGTTATACCCCTTTATACAAAGGTGAAGTACAGCAGTTTTCTACCCTCGTTATTAAAAATGGCAAGGTAGTTAAGCTCGGTAGCGAAACACTTAAAGATAGCTACCCAGATGCTAAGCTAATTGACGCGCACGGTAATACCTTATTACCTGGCTTAATTGATGCTCATGGGCACGTTATTGGCCTAGGAGATAATTTATCGCAACTTGACGTACGCGGTGCAAAATCGGTTGATGAAGTAACGAATAAACTAAAAGTATTTGCCGATAACAAACAAGGTTGGATTATAGGGCGAGGTTGGAACCAAGAGCTTTGGGCTGATACACGCTTTCCTACAGCTAAAGATTTAGACAAAGTTGTTAGCGATCGACCTGTGGTTCTTTCGCGGGTTGATAGTCACGCCATTTGGGTTAATTCAAAAGCGCTCGAACTTGCTGGGATTAACGCCCAAACAAAAGCGCCTGAAGGCGGTGAAATAATTAAAGACGAATTTGGCAATCCTACAGGTATTTTTGTAGATAAAGCAGAATCGCTAATTACCCAGCATATGCCAGCCCCTTCAAAGCAAGATATAAGTGACTCACTAGATGCAGCAGGTAAGCATTTATTAAGTTTAGGCATTACCTCTACTCACGATGCAGGTATTGATAAAGCCACATGGGAGGTTTACAAAGAGCGCGGCGACCTTGGTAATTTACCGCTACGTATTGTGGCAATGTTAAGTGGTGCAAGCCCTGATTTAGGCGCAATGTTAAAGGCAGGCCGATACCACGACAAAAATGACTTTATGGAAATTCGCAGTGTTAAAGTTTACGCCGATGGCGCACTTGGCTCTCGCGGAGCCGCTCTGATTGAAGAATACGCAGACAGACCTGGTCACCATGGTTTAATGCTTGAAACACAAGAAAAACTCGAAGCGCTCTTTACACAAAGCTTTAAAAGCGGCTTTAGCGCAAATACCCACGCAATTGGCGATAAAGCAAATAAAGTAGTACTTGATGCTTATCAAAATGTGTTTAAAAAAACGGGCGGTATATTACTACGTAACCGAATAGAGCACGCACAAATTGTAACGCCTGAGGATATCCCTCGCTTTAAAGCGTTAAAAATAATCCCTTCAATGCAGCCAGTACATGCCACTTCTGATATGCATATGGCAGAGCAACGCTTAACTGAAAAACAATTAAGCGGTGCCTATGCTTGGCAAACATTTTTAAAGCAAGGATCGGTGGTTGCAGCAGGCTCTGATTACCCTGTAGAGCTTGCAAATCCATTTGATGGTTTGTATTCAGCCATTACACGCATGGATCATAACAAACTACCTGAAAACGGCTGGCGCGCAAGTGAAGTACTAAGCCGCGAAGATGCATTACGTGCATTTACTCTCGGTGGCGCTTATTCAGCCCATCAAGAATTTAAGGTGGGTAGTTTAGAAAAAGGTAAATGGGCAGACTTTATTTTACTTGATAAAGACTACTTTAAAGTACCTGTTGACGAGATATACAAGACGAACGTACTACAAACCTGGGTTGCAGGTAAACTTCGCTATAAAAAAGAAGAGATTAAAAAAACACCATAATCAAAAATAAACAAAGTAATTATTAAATTTAGTTAAAGTAATCAAAAAGTGTGTCGATAAAGAGGGGTATTTATAAAATTCCCTTATGTTTCAGGAAGAAAACATGTTATCAAAAAAGATATCTCTTACTTTATCGGCACTTTTTACACTATCACTATCCGCTTGTTCTACTCACCCTGTTTATAATGGACATGCACCACATAACAATATTGGCTATAATAACGCCCATAATCGCTATGCTGAGAATAATCAGCCTCGCGTGAGTAACTGGCAATTTCCTGAAAATAATTACCGCCCAATTAACAGCAGTAAGTTACTAAGTAATTATACAGAGCAATTAGCAATGAAGCTGATTGAAAATATGAATTACATAAATAGTAGTACGCCTATCGCTATCACTTCGTTTGTAAATTTAGACGATAACCTGCAAACCACTAATATTTTTGGTAATCATTTAGCTGAAAGCTTTATTACTGAATTACAAGAGTTTGGTTTGTCTGTTGTTGATTACAAACATACAGGTACAGTGCACGTGACGCCTTTGGGTGATTTTTCGTTTAGCCGAAATGGTAAAGACATTAAAGGCTATCCACATATTGAATACACTTTAACTGGCACACTTACGTACACTAATCGTGGCGTTATTGTTAATGCACGTATTATTGGTGCTAAATCTAAAGTAGTGGTGTCATCAGCTAAAGGCTTTATACCAAGCTTTGTAGTTGAATCGCTATACCCAACTCGTAGAACCGATGGGATAGTATTAGACGCCATTCAATAAAAACAAAAAGGGTTAACGCAAGTTAACCCTTTTTGTTTGTGTAATAAAAAATGTTTAGCTAAACATGTTTTTCACATCAGTTAGCATATCGTTGTATTCATCACTTGTGAATAATTGCATAGATGGTATTACACCTTTATCTATATATGTTTGCAGCGCTGCAGACTTATCAGAAACCTGTAACGTCCCCTCTAAAATAGCGCCTACTCGAATAAAGTCGACGTAACTAACTTTATCAGGTTTGTAACTTGGATCTGCCCAGCTTAGAGCTACATCAACAAACTCTTTAGGAAACTCCCACGCTTGCATGATGGATGAGCCAATTTTTCCACTCAGTTTTTGAATTGCGTGAGCTAAAAAGCTTGGATTAGCAAACACTTCAGGGTGGCGCTCAGCTTCAGTTAAAATTGGTAATACACCAATATTATAAACAAGTGCTGCTAATGTAATTGAATCACGATTTAATGAAGTGTGTTTATTGTTTTTTAAGTAAAACTCCATGAGTGTTATTGAATGGCTAGCAACGGTTAATGTTTTTTGCCAAGCCTTACCCATGTAGCCTTTAATCAGCTCATTGTTTGATACAAATAATTGCTCCATCGCCATAGCCGTTGCAATATTTTTAATTTGGCGCAACCCAATGCGAGTCACCGCTTGTTGTAAATTAGATACTTTTACAGAGCGTCCCATAATTGCACTATTAGCTACTTTTATCATACGAGCTGAAAGCGCTGGATCTTGTGAGATTACATCTGACATTTGCATTAAATTAACATCAGGGTTATCTGCAGCTTGGCGAACCTTAATCGCTACTTCAGGTAGCGTTGGTAAAACCAACGTATCGTTATTTATTCTATCGACTAGAATCGTTAATAAAGCGTTTTCTGTAGACATAAAGCTGCCGTCCTTTTGTGTTCAGCCTGTAAAGTAACTGCGAACTCAGGCAGTTAATTTTTGTATTAGTAATATAATTAGTATTGTCTAACTTACCGATAAAGTTAAGAAAATTATAGAAGTTTATTTTATTTATAATGTTTTACCGCTCATGCTTGCCTTACAACGCCAAATACTTGCTATTTACCATTTAGTTTTGCTTTAATGCACTCACAATAAGGAAGCGTTTGTACGTATTTAGCCTTTTAACTAAAACAGTACAATTATTAAACTTACTTTTTAACAGGCAATATAATGATCTTAAATAAAATTAGCCAAGCAATTATGCTCTCTGGTGTTGTTTTTCTTAGTGCATGTTCTGAACAAGCACCGTCTTCTACCGACAACACAGCCGTAGAGCTTGCTCAAAAAAGCAGTGCACAATCAGGTCCTAAGCTTATTAATGCAGATAAACAACGTTTAGATATTTACACCGACTTTAGCTTGAAAAGTGATTTATCACACTTGAGCGACAACCAAAGAGCGATGGTTGGAAAGCTTATTGATGCCTCAAAAATAATGGACGAATTATTTTGGAAGCAATCTTTTGGTGAGAATAAAGATGCTTTTTTAACAAAGTTAGGTGACGAAAAAGTACGTAAATTTGCCGATATTAACTACGGTCCATGGGATCGTTTAAATGGCGATGAAGCGTTTTTATCTAGCTATAAAGAAAAGCCTCTTGGCGCACAGTTTTACCCTGCAGATATAACCAAAGAAGAGTTAAAAAACGCAGACGTTGAAGACAAAACAGGGCTTTACTCTGTAATTAAGCGTGATGAGCAAGGTAAGCTTTATAGCGTGCCATATTCAAAAGAGTATGCTGCTGAGCTTGCACAAGCCGCTGACCTTTTACGCGAAGCAAGTAAACTTGCTGATGATAAAGAGTTTGCTAATTACCTAAACCTGCGTGCTGACGCTCTACAAAAAGATGACTTCCAAGTTTCTGACTTTGCTTGGATGGACATGAAAAACAACCCCGTAGATGTGGTTATTGGCCCAATTGAAACTTATGAAGACCAATTATTTGGTTACCGTGCTGCTTATGAATCTTACGTACTTATTAAAGATTTAAAATGGAGCGAACGTTTAGCTAAATTTGCAGCATTTTTACCTGAACTTCAAAAAGACTTACCTGTTGATGCCAAGTACAAACAAGAAGTACCAGGCTCTGACGCCGATCTAAATGCCTATGATGTTGTTTACTACGCAGGGCATTCAAACGCTGGCAGCAAAACAATTGCAATTAACTTACCAAACGATGAGCAAGTACAGTTAGAAAAAGGCACACGTCGTCTGCAACTTAAAAATGCGATGCGCGCTAAGTTTGATAAAATTTTAGTGCCAATTTCAGAGCAGTTAATTGTACCTGAGCAGCGTAAACACATTACTTTTGATGCCTTTTTTGCCAATACGATGTTCCATGAAGTCGCTCACGGTTTAGGTATTAAAAATACAATCACTGGTAAAGGAACTGTTCGTCAATCATTACAAGAGCACGCGAGTGCACTTGAAGAAGGTAAAGCCGATATTTTAGGTTTGTACATGGTTGAGCAATTGCTTAAAAAAGGCGAAATTACTGAAGGTACGCTTGAAGATTACTACACGACGTTTATGGCTGGCATATTCCGCTCAGTACGTTTTGGTGCATCAAGTGCGCATGGTCAAGCGAATATGATCCGCTTTAACTTTTTTGCACAAGAAGGCGCGTTTTCTAAAAATGAAGCGGGCTTATATAGTATAAACATGGAAAAAATGAGCACTGCTATTGCAGACCTATCTCGCTTAATTTTAACCTTACAAGGTGATGGCGATTACGAAAAAGTAGATCAACTAATCGCAACGCATGGCGATATTAAAGAAGAACTAGCTAAAGACTTAGAAAAACTAAGTAAAGCAAATATCCCTGTAGATGTAACGTTTAAACAAGGTAAAGAAGTACTAGGTTTAAAATAACCTAGCACGGTGATAATTTAAGGGCGCTGTAGTTTATAATTGCAGCGCTTTTTTATTATTTATCGTTTACCACTTCACGCACTACAGGCTCTAGACTTTTCATACCCCAGCGTTTTCCTTTATCAAGCGCGGCCTCTAAATCAAGACCCTGCACATGTGCAGAAATTGCAATCAACGCTCCAACTCGATTGCTACTTGCACAATGCACTAAAATCGATTCTCCCTCAAACTCATTAAGTAAGTTTGTTTAATTACGCGCATTTTCAACAGTAACATCCTTCGCACCTGCAATAGGTAATGCGTGATAGCTCATCCCTAAAGATCGCACAAACTCACCTTCATCCCACGTTTGTTCACTGAAAGCGCGCAGGTTTATGACATGCCTTACACCCGCTTGTGATAATAACTTGATCTGCTCAGCATTGGGCTGTGCGCCCGAGTAAACATGATTACTATGTTCAACTAAATTTTCTATATCTGTCTTTTTAATAATTTCAGTGTTAACTGCCCGCTCAGCTGCAACAGCAAAGTGCCCACCTGATAATGCGACAATAAATAAACCCGTACAAAGTTGATTGATTAGTTTCATTTTATTCCTTATTGATTAGAGTCTGTTGACCTTCAGTATAAAAATTTTTTCTACCTAGGGCAGCGTATATTTGGCATTTATACTACGTTATCGCCTATTTATGCGAAGCAGACGCACAATATAAGCATAAACTCGGCCTTACCTAAAAACTAAACAGGCTACTAAAAATTTAACCCCGAAAGATAAATAAACCCGAATAGCTATTAAAAATGGGTTTTTAATTTTACTATTTGCTCATCACTATAAGGGACTGCAGGAAATTTACCCCAAATTGGCGCAGGCCAAGCAGCATCACTCGTAAAGCGCGCAATATGATGAATATGTAATTGTGGTACCATATTACCTAAAGCCGCTACGTTTAACTTATCCGGACTAAACACATCCATTAATAACTTACTTAACTTGGCTGACTCTTTTAAATAAACTATTTGATCATCCTCAGATAAATCAATTATTTCTCTTAAGTTAACCTGCCTTGGCACTAATACAAACCACGGATACTGACTATCGTTTAATAAAAGTACTTTACACAGCGGCCAATCGGCAAGTTCTATACAGTCGCGTTTAAGCTCTGGTGCAAGTTCAAATTTAAGGTTCGTCATTGTTATGTCCTACTTTGTCTTTAATAATCGCCACTTTATAGCATTTAGTTGCAGTTGCACACGCTTGGCTTTACCATCAAAGCAATATTTATAATAAGCTAAGGCAACCTTGTGCTAAAAAAAATAAAACACCTCTCACTAGCCCTACCATTAATGGTTGGCGCTATTAGTGTTCAAGCAAAACCTTTATCGTTGGAGCGTATTTTTGACGATCCGAGCCTTTCAGGTAAATCACCTGTACAACTTAAATTTTCGCCTGACGGCAGCCGTGTAACTTACCTGCAAGGTAAAAGCGATGACTACAACCGCTACGATTTATGGGAATATAATTTAAAAGATAACACCAATCGTGTGCTAGTTGATTCGGCAAAATTATTTTCAGGCCCAGAAAACCTATCAGATGAAGAAAAAGCCCGCCGCGAACGCCAACGTATTTTTGGTAAAGGCATACTTGAGTACAAATGGTCGAAAGACGGTAAAGCACTTTTATTCCCACTTAACGGCGACCTTTACTATTACGATTTAGCCTCAGGTAAAAGTAAAAAGCTAACCAATACTGAAACATTTGAAACCGATGCACGCTTTTCACCTAAAGGTAATTATGTATCATTCATTCGTGAACAAAATCTTTATGCTTTAGAGCTTGATTCAGGAAAAGAAATTCAGCTTAGTAAAGATGGCGGTGGCGTAATTAAAAATGGTATGGCTGAGTTTGTTGCTCAAGAAGAGATGAGCCGCATGACGGGTTACTGGTGGTCAGGTGATGAAACTAAAATTGCTTATACCCGCGTTGACGAAACTCCAGTAAAAGAAGCTATCCGTAACGAAATTTACGCTGATGAAGTTAAATTATTTAACCAACGCTACCCGTTTACAGGTACTGATAACGTAAAAATTCAACTCGGTGTGGTTAAGCTAAATGATCAAAAAGTAGATTGGATTGATTTAGGTAAAGATGAAGACATTTATATCGCGCGTGCTAAGTGGCTAAAAGACGGCAATACACTTTCTTACCAATGGCAAAATCGCTCGCAACATAAATTAGAGCTTCGTTTTTATAACAGCGAAACTAAAGTCCAAAAAGTAGCATTAACCGAAAACAGCGAAACGTGGATTAACTTACATTTTGATCTTGAGTTTTTAAAAGACAAAAAACATTTTGTATGGGCATCTGAGCGCGACGGTTTTAAACACTTATATCTGTATCGCACAAACGGTCAACTTGTACGTCAAATCACCTCTGGTGATTGGGCTGTTGATAGCTTAAAAGGTATTGATGAGAAAAAAGGTATTGTTTACTTTGCCGGTCGAAAAGATACACCGCTTGAAAGCCATTTATACAGCGCGCCTTTATTTAAAAAAGGCGACGCCAAACGTATCACCGAAAAAGGTCAGTACCATAATGTTGTGCTAGCAAAAGACAGCAAAACCTTTATCGATAATAGCTCGTCTGATAATAAACCAAACTCAGCAGCGCTTCGTAAAGTAAACGGCGAATTTATTACATGGCTTGAAGAAAATAAGCTTGATAGTAACCATCCGCTTACTCCTTATTTAAGCGACTTAACAAAACCAGAATACGGCACAATTAAAGCCGAAGATGGCCAAGTTATGCATTACCGTTTATTTAAGCCTAGCAACATTACTGATGGCAAAAAGCACCCTGTTATTGTTAACGTATACGGCGGCCCGCATGCTCAACGAGTGACGAATAGCTGGCGCAGTAAAAACTTGTACTTTCAGTACATGGCACAACAAGGTTACGTCATTTTTCAACTAGATAACCGTGGTTCGTACAACCGTGGTAAAAAGTTTGAAGATGCTATTTATAAAAACCTAGGCGTGGTTGAAGTTGCCGATCAAATTAAAGGCGTAGAGTTTTTACGTACACTTGATTACGTAGACCCACAACGCATCGGTGTTTATGGCCACAGCTACGGCGGCTACATGGCGCTTATGACTATGTTTAAAGCAGGCGATTACTTTCAAGCCGGCGTATCGGGTGCTCCTGTAACCGATTGGGCTCTATACGATACGCATTACACAGAACGTTATTTAGGTCACCCTGATACGAATGCTAAAGGGTATGAAGACAGCGCAGTATTTCCATATGCTGATGGCTTAAAAGGCCCATTAATGATTTATCATGGAATGGCTGATGACAACGTGTTGTTTACGCATTCAACTAAATTATTTAAGCAACTACAAGATAACGAAAAACAGTTTGAAATGATGACCTACCCAGGCTCTAAGCACAGCCTACGTGGTAAACAGGTGCAAACACACTTACATCAAACAATTACAAACTTTTTTAATCGTCATTTTGATGTTAAATAATTAAACTATTTTAAAAATAGACAAAGGCTGATTGATAAATCAGCCTTTTTTTTGCATTATTACTCGTCGGACCTAGATTAAACTTTCTTTTTAGCTACGCTTATCCTATGCGCTAAAGCGCACACTTTTTGAGGATAAATGTATGCCTAGTCTACGTAGTTTCAGTATATTCCAACGTTTCTCGCTACTTATAGCAATTGTGGTGTTTGGGCTTATAGCGCTTAGTATAGCCAGCTTAACTCACCAATATAGCTCTCTTAAAAACGAGCAGTACCTTAAAACACAAAATGTAGTAGAAACTGCGTACAGTATAATCGAGCACTTTTATGACCTTGAGCAAAATAATACTCTCACTCAACAACAAGCTCAATCGCAAGCACTTAATGCAATAAGAGCTCTGCGCTACGACAAAACCAATTACTTTTGGATTAACAATTACCAGCCAAAAATGGTTATGCATCCTATAAAACCTGCGCTTGAAGGAAAAGATTTAACCAATAATAAAGACCCTGACGGCAAAGCACTGTTTGTTGATATGGTTAATATAGTTAAACGCTCTGGCGAGGGATTTATTCCTTATAAATGGCCAAAACCAGGTAAAGAAAAACCGGTTGAAAAAATCGCATTTGTTAAAGGTTTTAATCAATGGCAATGGATTATTGGCTCAGGTGTTTATCTTGATTCAATTGACGAAGCATTTAGCGAGCAACGAAACCTTATAGTCGTCAGTGCAACAATTATGATTATTGCTGTTATTTTACTTAGTTACTTTATAGGCAAAAGCATTTTAATACCTACTCGTTTAGCAGCCGATATGATGAAAGACATTTCACAAGGCGAAGGCGATTTAACTCGTACATTAAATGAATCCGGTAACGATGAAATATCTGAACTATCACACTCATTTAATTTATTTGTTTTAAAAATGCGAGAGTCTCTTGTTCATGTATCACAAAGTGCAAACGACGTAAGCGAACATGCGCATACAGTTGATGATTCAAGTAGAACAAGCCACTCGTTTATTGAGCTTCAAAACGACAGCTCAACCCAAGTTGCAGCTGCCATGGAGCAAATGACTCACCAAATACATGATGTAAGCCGTAACGCCGAAGCCGCAGAGCAAGCAGCTAAGGATGCAGCACAAAACGCATCAACGGGTAAAAATGTAGTTGCGCAAACAATTACAGCAATAGAAACACTCTCAAGCAACATAGAAACAGTCAGCCGCGTAACAGAAGATTTAGCCAACGAGAGCCATAATATAGGCTCTGTACTTGATGTAATAAGAAGCATATCGGAGCAAACAAACTTACTGGCATTAAATGCTGCCATTGAGGCTGCTCGCGCAGGAGAGCATGGCCGAGGATTTGCTGTTGTTGCAGATGAAGTAAGAACACTGGCCAGTCGTACAGGGCAAAGTACCGACGAAATTCAAACCATGATCACTAAACTTCAAGAAGGTGCAAAAGCAGCAGTAGAAGCAGTTAAATCAAGCCAAGCACTTTCAGTTTCTACCGTAGATCAGGCGTCATCAGCCAATACTTCACTTAATGAAATAGAACGACTTGTTTCAATTATTACCGAAATGAACAGCCAAATCGCACGCGCCACAGAGCAGCAAACTCAAGCTGCCGACGAGGTTAATTTGCGTATTAATGAGCTATCTCAATCAACTGAGCAATCATTAAATAATACTAAACAGCTTACCGATGCCAGTGATAATCTTAAACAAAGTAGCCAAGAGCTTTCGAGCGTAGTTAATCGTTTTAAATTAGATTAATCGATACCGTTCTCATAAAATGCAAAAAGCCCTGAATTAACAGGGCTTTTTTATTGCATGTAAGTTTTTAGCTTATAAACAGTAACGTGCAAACAAGCTCGTTACTGATGCAGCCGTTGGCTTGCCATGCTGCCAATCACCGCCTTCAACACCGCTTCCTGCAATGTCCATATGCACATAAGGCAAAGGTTGCGCAGAGTCGTTACCGTGCTTATCAAGCCCACCAACAATAGCCATAAACGCCATAGGGAACTGATGTCCACGAGCAGTAACTGCAGATGCCGCATTATTACTAGAGAGTACATCGTCAGCTAGCGTGCGTGGTTTAATAAAGTCGTAATCTTCACGGCGAGAACGCGATACTTCTGCGCCATCGGCCCACAAATCTCCAAGGTCAGCTATTTGACGTGAAACACCTGCGCTACGAGCTGGACCGTTTTCAACATACGCACCGTAAGGACCCATTGCACGTGCCGCGTGACCCGTTAATGTAGCAACAGTAAACAACGTTGGGTTTATTTCGCCTTTAGCTAAATCTTTCATTTCGCTAAGCAGGTCGCCCATTGCTAAGCGCCCTTCTGCATCGGTATTACCAATGCGTACACGGATACCTTCGCGGCTAGTAATAATTTCATCTGGCACAAAACAATCCGAGCCAATAGAGTTACGAACAACAGCCAAGTACGATACTACTTTAACGCCTTTAGGCTGATAATCCGCAACAGCTTTCATAAAGCCCGCAACAGAAGCTGCGCCACCTTTATCACGGCTCATGCCTGCCATATGGCCACCTACTTTTAAATCGGCGCCGCCTGTATCGTATACAAGACCCTTACCTACAAACATAAGTGTACGAGTAATTTCGCCCTCTGGTACATATTCAAGCTTAACAACACGTGGGTGATGGCGCTCAACTGCATACGATGCACGAGCAACAGTGCTTAGCATTGGGTAGTTTTTATCAATAGCTGCAATATCATCAATTACGTCAACTGCAATGTTTGAGCCTTTAAATAAATCAACGCAGTAATCAGCAAAACGTGGTGGAGCCATACGCTCAGGTTCGGTGCCACATAAGTCACGCGCGGCATATTGGCCCGCAGCAATTGCATTAACTGCTTTAATTTTTTGCTCGCTTGCGCCAACTAAACCAATTTGAGTAATAGGTTCAATACTTTCACCGTGATATTCACGCGCTTCTAATGGCTGCCATAAGGCTTGGCAAGCGCCTAAATAAGCAACTTCTAAAGCATGCTGATAACGGCTATCGCCATTTAAATTTGGTAAAAATAATGCAGGGTTAACACTACCCGACGCTTTTGCTTCGTTAATTGCTAATTTAGCAGCATCAAAATAACGGCGTACATCGTCGTAATCTCTATTTATCGGACCCGTTGGCGCAAGTACAACGCGTTTGTTTTCAATCACTAATAAAGTAACTTGTTTACCAATACGAGAATCAACTTTTGCTTGGTCTAAAATAGCATTACGTAATGAGTTATTTGGTAATAGAGAAAAGTCATCACTAATAATAATAAGCGCATCATGAGATGTGCATTCAAGGCTTGCACTAACCGCTTGAGGGTATGCCATAAATAAAGTCCTGTTAGAAAACATAAGCCCCTATTATCGTCGATTTAAATATTGAAGACCAGCAAGGTGAGATCAGCTAATTATACAAGTTGCCAATAAATGGCAACTTGGGGTTACAGGCTTTACAGCTTAATCGAGAATACTCAGTTGAAAGTTTTGCTCTGGCTCGCTTTTAATGCCAACGCCTATGCCAAGTAATCTTACAGGTTGTTGTAGCCCTCGTTGATAGGCCTTAGTAAGGAGTTGAATAAATATTTCTGTGTTTAGCTCGTGGTATGCCTGATCGGCTGAGGTCACTACAAAATTTGCAAACTTCACTTTAACACTCAGCTTATTAATACGGTTTTGTAATTGCTGTTTATTAAGTCTTAAAACTAATTCGTCTAACAATTTTGGCAGCTCATCTAAGCACTCTTGCAAACTTGTTTTGTTGTATTCGTAGGTATGCTCAACACTCAGCGACTTTCTGATGCGATCTGTTGATACTTTACCAACATATTCACCTGCACATTTTTGATAAAGCGACACACCAAAGTTACCCACATGTTGCTGCATCCAGTTAACGCCTTTTTCGCGTACATCCTTGCCGGTATATAAGCCTTTTAAATTTAGCTTTTCGAGCGTTACTTTACCCACCCCCGGGATTTTCCCCAGCGGTAATTGCGCTAAAAAGTCATCGATCTCATGAGGCAAAACGACAAATTGACCATTCGGTTTTTTTTCGTCGCTGGCTATTTTGGCAATAAATTTAATCGGTGCAATGCCTGCTGATGCAGTGAGCCCGGTGGCATTGTAAATATCGGCTCTTATTTGCTGTGCAATAAGTGTGGCACTGCCTTTACAAGCGGTGCTGTCTGTTACATCTAGGTAGGCTTCGTCTAAAGAAAGAGGTTCAACTAAATCTGTGTAGCGGCTAAATACTTCACGTATTTGATTTGAAGCTTCTTTGTATACAGCCATGCGCCCAGGGACAATAACTAAATCGGGGCATAATTGTTTAGCATGATAGTTCGACATAGCCGATCGCACGCCATATTCTCTAGCTATATAGTTAGCGGTTGAGAGCACGCCTCGTCGGCTATTGCCTCCAATAGCAAGCGGTACACATGCAAGTTTTGGATTATCTCGCATTTCTACTGCTGCATAAAAGCAATCCATGTCTATGTGAATAAACTTCTTCATCACCACAACAATAACTGGTTATTTATACAGTCATTATTATAGAATCAAATGTGATAAGCAAGCCTAGGGCCTGTTTATCTTTCGAGGTTAAATTTGCAGCAGTATGTTTGGTATTTAGGCAAGGCAGAGCCTATGTAGTGTGGTTATTCCCCATAAATAGGCGATAACGTAGCACAAATGCCAAACATACGCTGCCCGAAGGGTTCTGCCTAGGGGCAATTTACTCTTTGTTGCTCGGTTTTTACTTAGCCCACTAGGTCACAAACCTCGCGCCGCGATTAAATAGCCCCTAGATTGAACAAATTTTAATCCTGAAAGGTCAACAGGCCCTAGTTAGCGATTAAAAAAAGCGCTTATTACCTTCTTGCTCTTTATAACCGCGCAACCAAAACATAACCTCGAAAAAAAACCCCGCTAACATCAAAATAATAGCGCCTGATTCGTTACCCATTGCGTAACAGGTAAAAGAGGCTATAAAAACCAAACAAGCTAAGGACCAGTTAATTATGTTCTGCATATTTCTACCTCTGTGTGTTTTTGTGTTTGTCTGTGCAATTTAACTGTAGACCTAAAATTAAATAGGTACAATCATCTTATAAAAAAACTTGCCATTAATTACCTTGAGCTCGTAACCCCATGTTGATAATCTAAGTACTTTAAAATTAAGGGCCAATAAATAATGCAAACGTTTAAAGATCAGCACCCTATCCATACTGACATCACCGTAGCGTGGGCTGATATGGATGCACTACAACACGTAAATAATGTAGTGTATTTACGTTACTTTGAAATAGCCCGAATCGACTTCTTAAATAAAATAAATCTGTTCGATACAATAAGCCCTAATGGCGTGGGCCCGGTAATAAGCGAAAATAACATTCGTTATAAACGCCCAGTTACATTCCCAGATACGCTTACAGTCGGTGTTACTATTTCTGATATAAAAACAGACCGATTTGTTATGAATTACACCGTATTTAGTCACGCACAAAACGCTATAACAACAACAGGCACTTCAAAAGTGGTTATGTTTGATTTTGAAACAGGCCAAAAAGCCCTCATTGCAGAGCCTCTTTTATCGGCGTTAGTTAGCTACTCTCAAGACGAGCAATAAGGAATTCTCATGCAATACAGCCCACTTGGCAGCAGTGGTATTAAAGTTTCAAGAGTATGTTTAGGCAGTATGACTTGGGGTAAACAAAATACTCAAAGCGATGCTGATGAACAAATAGCCTACGCGCTAGAGCAAGGCGTAAACTTTATTGATACAGCCGAAATGTATGCAGTACCGCCCTCTCCAGAGACATATGGAAAAACTGAGGAAATTATTGGCGATTGGCTATCGCGTAATCAGCAAAAGCGCAGCGATGTGGTACTTGCTACAAAAATTGCAGGCAATGGATTATCGTGGGTACGTGATGGTGGCAATATTACGCGCCAAACGGTAATAGAAGCCGTAGACGATTCACTTAAGCGCCTTAAAACCGACTACATTGATTTATATCAGCTGCATTGGCCAAACCGCTCTACCCCGCACTTTGGCAGACAATGGCCCGGCACTCTTAAATTTACCGACGTAAATACACAAGAGCAGCAAGCTAGTATGCTTGATATTCTAGAGGGCCTTAATGAATGTGTTAAAGCAGGTAAAATTAAGCACTGCGGTTTATCTGACGATACGCCATGGGGTATAAGCCAGTTTTTAAGTTTGGCCAAAGAGCATAACTTACCGCGTATGGTATCTATTCAAAATGAGTTTAGTTTAGCGCACGCTAAAGACTGGCCGTATTTAATAGAACAATGTGTACACGAAGATATTGCCTACTTACCGTGGTCGCCCTTAGCAGCCGGTTTATTAACGGGTAAATACCTAAACGGTGCTCGCCCAGAAGGATCTCGTTGGACCTTCATGCAGCGCAACGGTATTTTTAGAGATACACCCAATGCAGAGCAAGCCACTAAGCAGTATGTTGAGCTGGCTCATGCAAACAATATTACTCCAGCACAACTAGCACTCGCATGGTGTAACCAAGTAGATGGCGTAACCTCTTCAATTATTGGTGCAACAAGCATAGCCCAATTAAAAGAAGATATTGATGCATTTAACATCACGTTAAGCGACGAAATTCTTAGTGAGATTAACACTATATTTAAAAACTATCCTATGCCTTATTAAGCATGTACCAGTTAAAAGCAGCCTTGAACAAGGCTGCTTTTAACTAAAATATTTGACCCTACTACAACCAACACTATACTTTAATTAAGTTTTCTTAATTCAACGAACACTTATCAATGCTGAGAAACGGATACTATGCATTTTGTCTATTAATTGTATTTAACGCGCATGCTGTTGAACAAAAATTACAGCCTCTAGAAGAAATTATTTGGCTGCAAAGTTACACGCCCCCTTTTCATATAGCTAAAAGCGAAAGTGCACCACAAGGCGGTATTTGCGACAACCTAACCGAGCAACTCATTAGAACAATAACAGGTGTAAAACATACCCGCTTAATTGTCCCTCAGCAGCGTATAAATAAATATTTAAGTGAAGGAAAAAACGTATGCTTCCCGTGTGTTATTTATAAAAAACATAATAACCAACTACTTAACTACTCAAATCCAACAACGGTATATCCTCCATTTTCAATTATCACGACAAAAGAGCTAAAGCCACAATTAGAGAAAAAGCACGGTTCACCTATTCATCTTATTAATTTATTAACTGATCCTCAATACGTATATGGACAAGCCGCTGCACGTAAATTTACAACTGAAATTAATACTATTATCGAAAATACAAAACGAGATAAAGAGTCATCGTTAAGTTGGAGCAGTGAAAACGAAAGTCAGGCTGTTATAGCGCGTTTGAGTCACGGATTTTTAGACTATTCAATTGATTACCCGTTTATGGCCGATTACTTTAATAAGCAAGGCGAATTTACGAATATAGAGAGTGTACCAATAGAAGAAAATGATGTTCAATTTATAAGAGGAGCAATAGGTTGTGCGGCTAACGCCCAAAATAATTTTGCACAGCAAGCGCTTAAAAAAATTAACCGCGCGCTAAAAAACAACGTACTACAATCACCTGAGTACCAACAAAGTCAGCATACTTGGCTTAAAACTACCTTTACCGACTTTGATAAACACTACCAACAGCAAGTCATTAATTTTTACTTACTTTCCACTGATGCTCAAGTAAACACTGATCGTTAGCATAAAGTGCAACAGCAAAAATACTTTTAGCCGTTACCTCACCTACGCCCGAAGGTGTGCCTGTCATTACTACATCACCGTCCTCGAGGCTCATAAATTCATTAATCTCTTGTAAAATCGAGTCAGGATTATGTAGCATAAAATGAGTATCACCTCGCTGAATCACTTCATTATTAATTTTAAGTTCAAACGTAAAGTGTTTCATAGCATCAGTTAGTTCGACAAAGTCACTTAAAATAACAGAGCCATCAAACGCTTTAGCACGCTCCCATGGAAGCCCTTTATTTTTTAATTTACTTTGTACTGTGCGCTTAGTTAAATCTAAGCCCAACCCAACACCTACAAATTTTTTATCTTTAATTACAAAGCATAACTCGGTTTCATAATGCAGCGTATCGCCGTTATGAGCTGCAAGTAACGTATTAGTAATTGCGCTATTTGGTTTGTTAAATAAAACCATTTGATCTGGCGTTTCGTTATTTAGCTCTGCAATATGTGCGGTATAGTTACGGCCAACACACACTACTTTTGATGGTATTAATTCTTCAGATACTAACTTTATTGAATGCATATAAATAATGTCTCAGTTATTGGACCTGTTGACCTTTCAGGATTAAAATTCGTTCAATCTAGAGGCTATTTAATCGCGGCGCGAGGTTTGTAACCTAGTGGGCTAAGTAAAAACCGAGCAACAAAGAGTAAATAGCCCCTGGGCAGAACCCTTCGGGCAGCGCATGTTTGGCATTTGTGCTACGTTATCGCCTATTTATGGGGAATAACCACACTACACAGGCTCTGCCTTGCCTAAATACCAAACATACTGCTGCAAATTTAACCTCGAAAGATAAACAGGCCCTAGCTAATAAGCGTTTCAAGTAAGCTCAAATTAATAGGTTTAAGTAAAACTCGGTCTATATTTAAATCTTTTATTTCTCTAGGATCTGGCTCTGCACCACTTACAATTACCAAGCGAAGCTCTGGATATCGCTCATTAATTTGCTGGCCTAAATCAGTGCCACGTCCATCGGGTAAATGCATATCTAGCAATACTTTATTAAATTGCTGGTCGTGATTAAGTATTTGTAAACATTGCGCGCAACTTGACGCAATCACCGTCTCAACACCTAAACTTTCTAAAAGTAGCTGCGTAATTTGCGCTGCATCGTGATCGTCTTCTACTAGTAAAAAACGTTGTTTTTTCTCGGTTAAGCCATTACTACAATGTATATTTTTAGCTTGCGGTGCATGCTCCGGCGCGACTAAATAATCTTGCAGGCACTGGTATAAAGCAGCGCTATCAACGGGCTTTGGTATTACATCGTTAAAGCCAAGTGCAGCAAGCTCCTCATGTATGCCTTTCATAGTAGCGGCAGTGAGCGCGATTATTGGGCCTTTGTAACCCATTTTTCTAAGCTCTATGGTAGCTTCCTTGCCGCCCATTACAGGCATATGAATATCAATAAAAATAATATCGTAAGGCGCTTTATACGCATCTGCAATACGCACTTTTTCAAGTGCTTGCTGCCCATGTTCGGCGTAATCTACGCGCGCACCACAGGTACTGATCATATGCCCTACTAACATGCGTAAATCACGTAAATCATCAACTACTAATACTCGCCCATGCACTTTGCATGGGGCCGATTTACTTTGTAGTTGTGGAACGCTGCTAAAATTAAGTACTTGTCGTTCTACTTCGCTAATATCACCTGGATACACCGAAATCGTAAATGTAGCACCCTTGCCAATTTCAGAGTGCAAACTAATATTACCGTGCATACGCGCTAACAACTCAGCACATATTGCCAAGCCAAGGCCTGCACCACCTACAGAGCGTGATTCCACATCGGCTATCTGCTCAAATGGCTTAAATATTAGTTCTTGTTTTTCAGGGGCAATGCCCATGCCTGAATCTTTAATGCTAAAAAATAGCATTTCACGATCATCAACCCACTGCGTCCACGCATTAACAACAATTTCGCCTTTATCGGTAAATTTAACCGCATTGTTTATTAAGTTTATTAAAATTTGGCGAACTCTTGTTGCATCCAGTCGTGCAACTAAGGGCAATGGCTGTTGAGATTCAAAACGCAGTGTAAGGCCTTTATCAAGCACCGATACACGCATTAAGGTGTATACATCGGCAAGCATGCTATCAAGGTTAACTTCGCTTAAGGTCAGTTCGAGTTTATCGGCCGCTATTTTAGATAAATCGAGCACGTCGTTTAACAAGCTCAATAAATGTTTACCATTTCGATAAATAACACCCAATTCATTTTCTGCTTGCTGACTAAAATCGCTCTGCATTAATAATTCGGTGTAACCTAAAATAGATGATAGAGGGGTTCTTAATTCATGGCTCAAATGAGCTAAAAAGCGGTCTTTTGAACGATTTTCAGCTTCGGCTTTTAAACGTTCAACTCGCTCGCCTTCAACATCTTTACGAGCAAGTGCATAACGAATAGCACGTGCAAAACGGCTCGAACTCATTTCTGTTTTTATTAAGTAATCTACTGCACCGGCGTCAAGCGCTGCCGAGTCTAACTCATCGTTTGACTGCCCGGTAAGCATAATAATTGGGCCGCTAAAGCCATTCGCAATGGCCTCTTTTAATACATCTAAACCATTAGATGCACCCAAGCGGTAATCAAGCAGGCAAATGTCGTGCTCATTTTTACTAAGCGTTGCAATTGCCTGCTCTGGGGAGCTTATCCATTGAATGTTAAACGTGTGTGAATCCAATTGGTCCAGATAGTCGCAGGTGAGTATATAATCATCTTCATCGTCTTCTACAAGCAGCAACTGAGTCACTTTATCTAACATACAATCTCCATTAATCGTTAAATGTTGTCGGTAGCTCTACAAACTCTACCCAGTATTTTCCTAGCGTTTTCATCAAATCAACCAAACCATCAAACGTCACTGGTTTTGTAATATAAGATGCAGCACCTAAGTTATACCCTTTAACCATATCTTCTTCTTGCTTAGATGTAGTTAAAATAACGACCGGAATTCCCTTTAAATTAGGGTTCCCTTTTATAGCTTCAAGCGCTTCACGGCCATCCATTCTTGGCATATTTAGATCAAGTAATATTAATCCTGGTCGCGGCGACACTGTTTTATCTTCAAACTTACCTTTACGTTCTAAATATTCAAGTAACTCAACGCCGTCTTCTACAAAATGAAGCTCGTTAAGTACACGGCTTTCGGCAAGGGCATCTTGTGTTAACAAACGATCATCTTCATCATCGTCTGCCATTAAAATAGTAATAGGTTTTACTTTTGAATAGGGCATTTAAGCCTCTCCTTGCAATGTGAAAAGCTCAGCTTCCACAGGTAGTTTTATAATGAAGGTTGCACCTTCACCGTCTTTACTTTGGGCTGTAATTGTTCCGCCGTGGCGCTCCACAATACGCCTACATACAGAAAGGCCAATACCTGTGCCTTTATATTGTGAGCGACCGTGCAAACGTTGAAACGGTACAAATATTTTATCGGCATAGTCTTGTGAAAAACCAATACCGTTATCTTCTATAGTAATAACTTGAAAGCTTAAATTAGCATTATGATCCTCGCTAAAAATGTCTTCATGCTGGTAACTGATTTTTATATGTGGACTTACATCTGGGCGTCTAAATTTAACAGCATTCGACAACAAGTTTAAAAACAACTGCTGCATTTGGCTCTTATCAGCCTGAATAACTGGTAAATCCTCTACATCAACTTGTGTATTAGACTCGCCTATGGCAATTTCTAAATCACTGAGTATATCGGTTACAACGTCGTTTAAATTTGTATCATCAAAATCTTTACCGCGGGTGGTAATACGTGAAAACTCTAGTAAGTCGTTTATTAAATTAGACATGCGTTGCGCCGCATTTTTCATGCGTCCAATATAATCAATCCCTTTTTCACCAAGCTCATCTTTAAACATGGTTTCGAGACGGTCACTAAAGGCTTGAATTTTTCTAAGAGGCTCTTGTAAATCATGACTTGCAACAAAAGCAAACTCCTCAAGCTCTCGGTTACTTCGGCTCAGTTCATCAGAATACAACGTTAGCTCTTGTGTACGCTCAGACACTTTAGTTGCTAATGTTTCGTTTTGTTTTTCAAGCTCAAAGCGATACCGTGCCGCATTTCTTAAATTAAGCCGCGTCATTACAAACATACCTATAATAAGTAATATGCTTGTGACTGCTGTAATAGCAAACGTGATTTTAGCTTCATTCTTAATTTGCGCTAACTTTGAAAAATGGCTCACTTTAAAGAGTAATTCACGGTCTTGAATTTCATTAACATACTCTCTAATTTGCTTATAAAGCTCCCTGCCTTTATGTGTATTTAACACATACAATGCACGCCTTTCTCTATCATCAAGTGCCAGGTTTACAGTTTGCTTCAGCTCTTTAATTTTGCTATCGACAAGTACAAGCAACTGAGCAATACGCTCAGCCTGACCGTCAATTTCAGAGTGCAACGACTTAACATGATCTGTCTGCGCCTCAATTTGTCCAATAGCATCGTAGTAAGGCGTTAAATAGTCAGTCTCTTCTGTTAATAAATAGCCACGCTGGCCTGATTCAGCCTGCACTATTGACAAATGTAGTTGCTCAATTGCTGTTGTCAGCATATTAGTGTTGTCTAAACTTTTTTGGGTTTGTGTTAAACCTTGAATCGTATTCAATGCTAAAAATGCGTTACCCACAATAATACTCAACACAACAACTATAAAAGCTGCCCAAGTAATATTCGCTTTCCCTTGATGTTCTTGTTTGCTCATTTAGCTTCCCGAATTAGCGTTTATACAACACTTAATATTTATTGAGAGTCAGTTATTTTTTGTAAACTTTCACTGCATTGTTGACAGTTGTTAATAATCTTATCAAGTGCATCTAGCGCTTTATCTTTTGGCATATCGTTTTCGAGTACCAACTTAATAAGCTCTGCATTCATCGATATACGATTAAGCGGCGCTCTTGCATCGTGAACTAACTTGTTTAGCTGCTCTGTTTGGTTATCGGATGTCATGCCCTTCCTCAAATCTATTTGTATTCGCCAATACCGCCATATGCATTAAGGCGGTTATAAAGTGTTTTAGTACTAATACCCAGCATTTGTGCAGCAAGCGTTTTATTACCTTGCACCTTGTCAAGCGTTGCATGAATAAGCTCTTTTTCAACTTCTTCAATAGTTTGCCCTGCTGATACTGGCTTATCTGCAGTTTGGTTATTAACACGTGAAAACGGCGACTCTAAGTTATCAGGTAAAATAATATCGCTAGTTTGCGGGTCACTCATAATGAATGCTCGGTGTATTGCGTGGCGAATTTCGCGCACATTACCTGGCCATTCATAACTTTGCAGTTCTTTAAGCTGTGCGGGTGTCCAACTAAATGCAGTGCCATTTTCATCATTAAGTTGATCTAAAAATGCTTTCGCTAATAAAGGAATATCTTCTTTTCTGTCGCGTAGCGGCGGTATATCAATAGGGAAAACAGCCAACCTAAAGTAAATATCTTCACGAATAATATTATTTTGCGCTAAATCGGTAAGCGAGCGGTTAGTGGCCGAAATAACGCGACAATTGGTTGGTATTTCTCTGTTACCACCTACGCGTGTTACCTTTTTAGTTTCAAGCACTCGCAGTAAATTTGGCTGCATATCAATTGGCATTTCAGTTACTTCGTCTAAAAACAAAGTACCGTTATTTGATTGCTCAAATACACCTTCTTTACGTGCAATTGCGCCTGTAAATGCGCCTTTTTCGTGGCCAAATAACTCACTACCAATTAACTCTTTTGAAAGTGCGCCACAGTTGCTAGCAACTAATGGCCCTTCGCACTGGCTTGCGTTATGAATAGCTTGAGCCACTACTTCTTTACCTGCACCACTTTCACCCATAAGCATCACGTTAGCATTTGTTTTAGCTACGCGTTCAATCATGTTGTAAAGCTTTTGCATTGGCTCAGATTCACCAATTAAACCGCCAAAGTGGCGTACAATACCGCTCGACTTTGCTTTTTTAACTGCTTTTTTAGGGCCATTTAAAACGAGTTCTAAATCTTCACGTTGTAATGGTTTTAATAAATGCCCTACATTTGGCTCACACATATCAGCTAAAATACCTTTAACTGAAGGATGGCCCGAAATAAGTGTAATTTTTGGAGATTGCCCAATCGTTTTTAAGTGATCAAGTAAGTGCAAACCGCTACCATCAGGCAGCATAAAATCAAGCAGCACATGATCAAAGGCATTATTTTCAAACCATTGATGTGCTTCTTTTAAACTGGTAGCTGTGCTTATATTGTGGCCGAGGAATTCGACTATGTGGCAAACAACGTCACTAAATTCAACGTCGTCATCTACTAAAAGTATGTCTAACATGATAAATCCCTATGCTTTTTTCTTATTCTACGCATCCTAGATATTAATTTAAAGGTGCGCCCAGAATCTAATTTTTAAAATAAACTTAAGCGATTAAATGCTATTAATGTTACCAACCTAATATTTACGTATGCTGAAAAAAATCGATCATAAATTATGATTAATAATTAAAATCGTTTCTATTTATAGAATGGTAGCAACTATTATTATTAAAAACCTAAAAAAGGAGACGAAATGCAGCAATTAAAAACCTTAATACATTCAGGTATTAATATTGACCAAGGCAGTCAATTTACCCGTTTAACGGCTCGCGCCATTGTTATTAAAAATAATAAAATACTTTTAATGTATACAAACCGCTATGAAGACTACAGTTTACCTGGTGGTGGAGTAGATGACGGCGAAAGTATTGAGCAAGGCTTAATTCGCGAACTAAGCGAAGAAACTGGTGCACAACAAATAAGTGTAGTTAAAGCCTTTGGACTCTATGAAGAGTATCGCCCTTGGTATAAAGATGATTTCGATATTATTCATATTAAATCGTATTGCTTTGTATGCAGTATTGCCGACGAGTTTGGCAAAGCGCAGTTAGAGCATTACGAGCAGCAAAATGGCATGACCGCTAAATGGGTTAACATTAACGACGCAATTGCACATAACGAGCGCACACTTGCTAACAGTGAAAAACAAGGACTCTCCATTTTACGAGAAACCTACCTATTAAAACGTATTGCTAAAGAACTTCTATAAGTTAAATAAACATGAGCAATCACCCTTGTAACTTTTGCATAAATCAGAACTTTTTACTGCCTTGGATAATATATTTACAGTAGTAAAAAGTTATTAGCAGAATAAAAACAAGAAATGAACTCTATATTTCAATGACTTAAATTTAATTAACATTGCTTTTTTGATTTTGGCTTTTGTTTTGCACCCTTATAGATAATTAATTTGTAAGGAGATAGAAATGAGTAACACAGTTAAAACGATTAATCCGGCAACTGAGCAAACCATTGAAACCTATACGCTACTTTCTCAAAAAGAAGCTGAACAGGTAATCGAAAAATCTCACGAAACATACTTAAAATGGCGCTTAACGTCGTTCACTGAACGTGCGAGATATCTTAATAAGTTAGCCTCACTTTTCGAAGAGCAAAAAGAATCTATTGCAAAACTCATGACCGAAGAAATGGGTAAAGTATACGAGCAAGGCTTTCAAGAAGTTGAACTATGTGCAGCTATTTGTCGTTACACCGCCGAAAACGGCCCACAAGTACTTGCTGACGAAGAACGTGATATGGACGGCGGCCGAGCAATTATTAGCTACCAACCAACGGGCGTATTATTAGGTATTCAACCGTGGAACTTCCCGCTTTATCAAGTAATTCGTTACAGTGCAGCCAACATCATGGCAGGTAACACAACCGTATTAAAACATGCTGGTAACGTATTTGGCATGGCTGAAAAAATTGAAGAGCTATTTAAACAAGCTGGTTTCCCAGAGTATTGCTTTAACAATTTACTTATCGACGGCAAAACCGCCAGTTCTCTAATTGCACACAAAGCAATTAGCGGCGTAACCTTTACGGGTAGTGATGCGACAGGTAAAAAAGTAGCTGAAGAAGCGGGTAAACACGTTAAAAAGACAGTGTTAGAGCTTGGTAGTAATGACGCTTACTTAGTACTCGATGACGCCGATTTAGAGCTTGCAGTTAAAACCTGTGTAACAGGTCGCATGATCAATAACGGCGAAACGTGTGTTTCAGCTAAACGTTATGTTGTTGTTGAGTCACTTTACGATGACTTTAAAGCGCAAATTAAAGAGCAGTTTGAAGCCATGAAAATGGGCGACCCAATGGCAGATGACACAGACTTAGGTCCAATGGCCCGTGAAGATTTACGCGACGGTATTCACGACCAAGTAATGGAATCAGTAAAAGCAGGTGCAAACATAGTAACGGGTGGCGAAATACCATCGCAAACAGGTTACTACTACCCACCAACACTACTTGATAACTTATCGCCTGGCATGCCTGCGTACGATGACGAATTATTCGGCCCAGTAGCTTCGCTAATAAAAGCGAAAGACAACGACGATGCAATGCGTATCGCTAACGACTCTCGCTACGGTTTAGGCGGTGGTATTTTTTCAAAAGATGAGAAAAAAGCCATTGAACTTGCTAAAAAGCACTTTGACACAGGTATGATCAACATTAATGGCTATGGTTTAGCACAGCCTAACTTACCGTTTGGTGGTGTTAAAGGCAGTGGCTATGGTCGAGAGCACGGCGGCTTTGGTATGCGCGAATTTGTGAATGTTAAAAGCATTATGATCGCTAGCTAATTTAGCTGCATAAATGAAATAAGTGTTTTAAATAGATATTTTTAATACCTGTTTAAATACAAAAACTACTAAGCCTAAAAGTGGTAACCGCTTTTAGGCTTTTTTTATAACTTTTAGAAGATTGCTTTTAGAAAGTAGTTTTCAGGAGACAGTACTTAGTTTTTAGTAAGAGACAGTACCGAGTTTTAGATATATTCGTAGGGGCGATTTTACATCGCGCTTTTAATCTGAGGAGTCAAAGACTGCAAACATAGCCTTTAATGGGGAATAAATATCGTGGTCTAATTTTATATTTAATCGTAGACACTTATATCACCTAAGTGTTTAGTCGTTTTTCAATGCTCTAGCTAAATCATTTACTGCGGCCTGAACAACTAACCAAGAAATATCACATGTATCTGCATCAGGGTACATTTTACTAGCCATTTGCTCATAAGGATGTATTAGATTACGAAAACCTCTAAGTGCATGAGAGAACTGTCTAACATCCATACCTAACCAACCTTGTATCTCTCATTGATAAATGATTAGCTATCATTTATCACATCGAAGTCAGTGAGCTTGCCTGTGCGTCTAGTATTTAATACTGCTCCGTAGATAAGGCCCTGACTTTCTATTCTCAGAAACTGAATGGTATCCAAGCACATTTTTTTTAAGTAGATGCTGTATGTACAAGGGGAGTAAGTAGAGATGATGTTTATCGGCATTGATATTAGTAAAGAGAAGATTGATTTATCGTGGTTGAGAGACCAGCTTACAAACAAAATTAAAACAAAAGTCTTTAAAAACAAGCATCAAGACTTTTTAGCAATAGAAAAATGGCTTTTAAATACAACTAAAAGCGCTGCTAATGAGCTCGTTATCACCCTCGAACCAACGGGTGTTTATCATGAAGCACTGATGTATTTTTTACACGAGCAAGGCTTTAATATTATTTTAGCGAATCCCGGTAAAGCTAAAAAGTATGCAGACGCTTTAAACATAATTCATAAAACAGACAAATCTGATGCAACGATGCTTGCTCATTACGGCTGTGCTAAGCACGCAGTCGTTAGTTATTGGCAACCTGATGCATTAGAAGTTAGAGAGCTTAAAGCCCTTATCCGTCGTTTAGATGCGCTTGAGAGTAACCGACAACGAGAAGCTAACCGATTAGAAGCAAGTGAATTCAGCAACGTTTCCGCGCGTGTTTGCCAATCGATAAAAGTAACTATCGCATTTTTAGATGACGAAATTAAACAGCTTAAATCTGACATTGATAACCACATAGATAATGAACCTGATTTAAAAAGAAACAGGAAACTACTTGAGTCTATCCCTGGCATAGGGCCCATATTATCGAGAGAGCTGACGTATTTATTTGCGGCTAAAAAATTTAATAAAGCCAAAGAAGCGGCGGCTTATTGTGGATTAATTCCACGGCATAATGAATCGGGTAAATTAAAAGGGCGAACATCAATCAGTAAACTTGGGCCAGCCAGAATTCGATGTAAACTTTATATGGCGGCCATTGTTGCAGGGCAATGGAATAAAACAATAAAACGACATAAGTTAACGTTAATAAATAATGGTAAAACACCGATGCAAGCTGTGTGTGCAAATATGCGAAAGCTCATTCATATATGTTTTGGTGTAATAAAAAACCAAGAAGCGTTTAAGCTCCAAGAAAGTTAAATACGACCTTGAAGCTTAAAATGAGAGATGGTATCTACGTTATGTGCCACATCAATCATTTCAGCTAGCTTCCAATGTGCGAAACTTTTTACTTTTCCTGACTTTGAATCTTTAGGCGCAGTAGTACACTGATTTGCTTTACCGGGGTTTCTTTGAAGAACTCCTAATAATAATCCTTCAAGCATACTACCCATGATTATTATTGCTGAAAGGTGGGCTTTAGAATCGACGCAACGCTGGGCTTCTTCCTAACGATCTACAAGTATCTTTCCTACTTCTGATTCAAGACCTAACGCCATAAAATCAGGTGCAGGCATTGGAGAAAGTGAAGAAGTTTTTACATTTTCATCTGAAAAGTTAATATCAAATTTTTCAAACTTAGGTTCAAGACCTTCTAATTTAATCTTGAAACCCTCTACATAGAGGATTTCATTCAGCATGGTTAATGCACTTTTAATTTTATCTCTATCACCTTTGTATTCTTTTGGTGATGAAAGACGCTTGAGAACAGCAGCTAATTGTTCACGATTACATTCTTTAAGCTTTTCATGTACCCACCACTGTCGAGTTGAGCCATCATGGATAAATTGAGGTAATCCAGATCGCTCAAAAAAATTTGTGATCTTTGAGCTAGAACGATATTCAGGATGGTTTTCTCCATTACCACAAATAAATTCAGCAATTCTATCTAGTGTACTATCGTCCATGAGGTTCCTTAATGCATCAACAGCCAAATATCTATACATTACAATCTAACAAATCTGATAACTTGTGTCTTCTTTCACTTTTAATTCAATTATCTGCTGAAATAAGTTAATTATTCATCAATACTTCAAGTTTAAATATTTGTAGATGAAACTGAAGATTAGCGCTTAAATATAATCAAGTTCTAAGCTTTGATTAGTATGACTGAGGCTATTATTGTTCCTCAAACCTCGGCACTTTTCGCTTATCTGCCTTATTCATAGCAAGCTCTTGAATTTCTTCTTGCTTAAGTTCATCGGATTTATCTTCTAATGATTGCTGATTAGCGTTTTCATAAGAAAGCTCAGTGAGTAGCGCAAAGTGATCAGAGCCATACTTAGCTAAGCGCTTAATACGTTTTACTTTAAATCCTTCGCTGTGAAATAAGTGATCTAGCGGCCAACGCATAAAAAAGTAGCCTGCATGAAAGGTGTTATAAAAACCACGGCCTTTTCGAGGGTCTAAAAAGCCACTTATTTGCATAAACAAACGGGTGCTGCGCGACCACGCTACGTCGTTTAAATCTCCGGCAACTATGGTAGGTCGTGTAGGGTTTTTAAGTGCTTTAGCCACCATTATTAGCTCTGAGTCGCGCGGACGTGATGAATCTTCCTCAGTCGGGCTTGGTGGTGCAGGGTGAATAAAGTGCCCTTGCATTTGCAGGCCTTCATCGTTTTCAAACAAAATATGAATTGAGGGAATATCTTCTTCTATTAGCTCACATATTTGTGCATCGAGAATTTTAAACTTGCTGTATAAGTGCATGCCGTAACGATTGTCTTTAGGGCATTCTATGTAATACGGGTAATTTTTTTTAATGACTGATAATTTATTTTCCCACCAGCTATCGCTCTCAAGCGTAATAAGTAGGTCGGGTTGATGCTCATCAACAAGACTAATTAACTGCTCACTTTTATGGTTCGACATAAGTACATTTGCCGACATAATCCTTATACTATGATCTATATGCTTAGGTGCGCTTTGCACTTCTTTTTTAGCAAGCCACGTATACGGGTAAATCCATTTACCTTGTAAAATCATTATAAGTAATGAGGTTAAGGCTATAAACACGTAACCTATTTCGCTACTTTGCCATAATAAAAACAACGAAGTAACGGCGACAAAACTGGCAATATAAAAAACCTGTAAACGAACAAAGTCGCAGCTACGCACTAAGTAATGCTGGCTGTACGACATAGGTAGTAAGGTAACCAGTAAAAAAAAGCCAATAATTATAGCCAGCGCAATGAGCATTTTAATATCCTTATAAAGTTAATTTAGCGACTTAAAATTGAAAGTATTTCTCGAGTATCGTGCACCATATGGATAACTGTACGGTCTATTTCAATACTCACTGTACCATTATCTCTAGAGCGTTCAATCACTCTACCTCGTTTGTATAAATCACGATCTAAATAGTCGCCTCGGTGGTAGCTTTTACTTAGCACTGGTGGCGTCCAACCTGCACGAATTAGCTGCTTAGCCTCTTTTTTAGAAAGGTAGACATTGTCGTTATGCTTATGTGAATGATGCTTTTTTGTGGCCGTGTTTATGACCATGCTTATCTTTATGCGGTTTTGCATCTGCGCTTATTGAAAATAAAGCCAATGCTATTAGTACTGTGTGTATAGGTGCTCTCATAAATAATCTCTAGCATAATTAATAGCTAAAGATTAACAAACACGGATGAACATCATATGAAACAACTAACACTTATTTAACGTTGTTTATATTGTGTTTTACAGTGGCTTCGCATAATGGCGGGATCGCGTAATTTTAAATGTTTTGTTTTACGACCTGCATGGCGCTTACGCCACACTTTAAAACTGCCTTTTGAAACATTGTCTCGCATAAAAACCACCAGCTGCGGATACTTTAATCCGTATAGCTTCTCTATAGCCTCGTAGGGGGTTCTATCTTCCCACGCCATTTCGATAATGCGTGACTGCTGCTCTGCGTTAAACATGGTATATCTCACAAATTTTAACTTATACGCTAGGTAAAAATACTTAGATCAATGCAATTAAGCTCAGTAACTGTATAATTGGCGTTCAAGTTATGTACTTTAAAAGATATCGAATTTATATTTATGCGCGCAATATTTCTGTTTTTAGCCTTAACTTTTCCCTCGTTATTACTTGCAGCGCCAAGTAAAACTCTGCGCTGCGTTACAACGCACTATCCTCCTTTTACTATTTACGATGAAAAAGCCGATACATTTACAGGTTTAGATATTGATTACATTAAGTTTATTGAAAAAAACTTAAACCTCAAAATCGACGTTGTTCATTTACCTTGGGCGCGTGTTAAAAAAGAGATGGAGCTGGGCTATTACGACTGCTATTTCTCATTGGCCAACTATAAAGAGCGTACAGAATATTTAGACTTTACTAGCGAGCCTTTGCATACCACTAAGTTTGGTTTATTCACGTTAAATGAAGATAATCTGCTTATTGATGATTTATCAAAAGCCGCTATAGCTATGTTACGCGGTGTTATTCTTCCCAAAATTATCGCTAAAAAGTACAGCCTTGATGAGAATAATCTGCTTCGTTCACTTTCAACTAAAGACACTTTTGAGCTGCTAGAAAAAAATCGCGTTGAATACGCAATAACTAACTATCAAGCGGGTTTGTGGTACTCAAAGGAATATAAAAACGTATCCGCTAGGCAGCTCAATGAGTTTACGTTTCCTACTTACATTGCTTTTAAGCGTGGCGTAATAGATACAAAATTAGTTGATGAGCAAATAAAGCGTTTTAAAGCACAAACTCAATAATTAACACTGTACACGTTAAGAGATAACCAATGTTTACAAAACTACCAAAGTGGGTTGAATATGGCGCGTTTACGCTCGCATTTATAGCGGGCATAGTAAACGCTGTAGGCTTATTAGGATTTGAGCACCAGGCTATTTCGCATGTATCTGGCTCTGTTACTTTACTTGGTATTAAAGCAATAACTAATCCTAGTACTGCCTTATTGTTACTTTCAATAATTGTTAGCTTTATGTTGGGTTCGGCACTGTCGGGCTTTTTGCTCTCTGGTGGCTCATTAAAACTTGGTCGTCATTACGACACTTTGCTTTTTATTGAAGGATTGCTGCTACTTGCGAGTGCTTATTTACTCAAAAACACATTCGTTTACGGCATTGTTTTAACGTCAGCTGCGTGTGGGTTACAAAATGCGCTAGCAACTAATTACAGTGGTGCTGTTATACGTACGACACATTTAACCGGTATTTTTACTGACCTTGGTTTAATGCTAGGTAAAGCGCTTAAAGGTGAGCAATTTGATACCCGTAAAGGCGTTATGTTTTTACTCATTATTGCAGGCTTTTTAATAGGCGGTATAACCGGCTACGTTTTATTTAAGCATTACTTAGTGCTGGCTTTGGTGTTTCCTGCTGTGGCTTGTTTTGTTTTATCAATTACGTATCGGGTTTATAGGTTACGTACGCTTTAACGCAACAAGTTTAAATGCATATTAAAACCGCATATTATAGAGGCAATGCAATATAGATTACTTTCAAGGAATGTATGAAACCTTATTTTTTGCCGCTGATATTACCCTTTAGCCACACCGCGTTTGCCGATAATCAAAACAACGATGTAATAGAAACCATAACAACGACGGCATCACGTATTGAAGCGCTATCTACCCCACTCCCTTTATCAATAAGTACACTCAGCGAAGCGCAGCTAAATAGCATAGCGCCTACCCATATTGAAGAAGCCCTGCAACGTGTAGCAGGAGCTAATATTCAACGCGGAAATGGCCAAGAATATTTACCCGCACTTCGCTCTCCGGTACTTTCGGGCGCTGGCGCTTGTGGTGGCATATTAACCTTAGAAGATGGCATACCACTTAGAGCCGCTGGGTTTTGTAACATAAACGAGCTATTTGAGGCGCACAGCGAAATGGCACAGCGCATTGAAGTGCTAAAAGGTCCAGGATCTGCACTTTATGGCTCAAATGCTGTGCATGGTGTTATTAATGTAATAACGCCCGACACCACACAAGGCGGTGGCTTAGTTGGCTTAGATTATGGCTCGTACGGTTATACTCGCTACAAATTACGCGCAGGACAAGATTACGGCAACAGCGGTATAGGCATTAACGCAAGTGTTACCGACGATAGCGGTTACCGCGACGACGAAAGCGTAGAGCAACAAAAAGTAAATATTCGCCATCGCTATTCAAATAATAATTTATTACTTTCCTCAGGCCTTACTTATACAAATCTTGATCAGCAAACGGCTGGATTTATTACAGGCTTTGAAAGCTATAAAAACGAAGACCTCGCGCAAAAAAACTTTGACCCAGACGCATTTAGAAAAGCACGCGCATTTAGAGCATGGAGCAATGCAACATGGCAATTAAATAACGATGATGTGCTCTCTACTACGTTATATTTTCGTGACCAAAGCATGGACTTTTTTAAGCATTTTTTACCCGGCACACCGCTTGAAAAAAACAGCCAAACCGGCTTTGGTGTGCAATCGCTTTATCAACATAATTTACAAAGTAATGTAAAAGTAAACCTAGGTCTTGATGGCGAATACACGCAAGCCGACTTTACTCAAAGCCAAAATGAGCCCACTCAAGGTTCTGCATTTTTAGTTGCTACAGTGCCACAAGGTAAGCATTACGATTACGATGTAAACGCGACGCTTTATGCGCCTTTTGCATCTATTGATTGGCAATTAAATAAATGGTTACTTACTGCAGGTGTACGCTACGAGCATATGCAGTACGACTACACCAATAATATGCTAGCTGGTAGAACAAAAGACGATGGCACAGAATGCGGCTTTGGTGGTTGCCGATACAGTCGCCCTGAAAGTGGGAAAAATAGTTTTAGTAATTTATCGCCAAAGCTTGGGTTGAGTTATCAGTACAATACAAATAACACGCTTTATGCGAACTTTTCTCGTGGTTACAGAGCGCCACAAGCCGCTGAGTTATACCAATTACAACGCGAGCAAACTACTGCAAATTTAAGCGCCGAAATAGCTAATAATGCAGAGCTGGGTATTAAAGGAATTTACGAAAAACTACGTTATGGTGTGTCGGTTTACGCTATGAGTAAACACAATACGATTTACCGTGATAGTGACTTTTTTACGGTAAATAATGGCAGCTCTCGCCATCGCGGTATTGAGCTTGAACTTGATTACCAGCTTACAAATACACTCTCACTCAACTTTGCAGGCACGCACGCAAAGCATACTTACACTGACAACCAAGTGCTAAACGGTCTAAATATAAACGGCAACGACATAGATACCGCGCCGCGTAATATTGCTAATTTCGATTTAACATGGCAGGCACTAAACAATGCACAGTTTGCTTTGCAGTGGCAACGCGTTGGTAACTACTACACCGACCCAGAAAACTTAAATAAATACCAAGGGCATGATATTTTAAGCCTGCGTGCGCAGTGGCAAGTTACTAGTAATCTTGAAGTACTTGCTCGCATTATTAATTTAACCAATGAAGCTTATGCAGAGCGCGCCGACTACACCAGTTTTACCGGCGACAGATACTTCCCTGGCAAACCTCGTAACGCGATGCTTTCGGCAACTTACACGTGGTAATGCTTATTTAAGGGCTAAGCTAATTTAACTGATTTAAGTCGCTCATGTATTTCATGGGCGACTTTTTCATTACCTTTTTAAACATAGTAATAAATGCACTCACCGACTCATATCCTAATAACTCCGACACCTGCTGCACACTTTGTTTATCAGAAAGCGCTTTTAAGGCTGTAATTATATGCAATTGCGTACGCCACTTTCCAAATGTCATACCTGTTTCTTTTTTAATTAACCGCGCTAATGTGCGCTCAGTTAATGCAAACTGCTTAGCCCATTGTGGTAGTGTTTTTCGATTGTTTGGCTTGTTTATGAGCTGATCGCTCATAGTTTGAATTACCTCATTTTTAGATAATACAAAATCGAGTGGTTGTACTGGCATTTCAATAAGTTGATCAAATAACACCTGCGCTAAACGTGCTGTTTTACTATTTAAAGTATAGTGCTGATTATGCGCAGCCAACTCGCACATTAGCTCTTTAACCAGCGGCGTAATGGCTAAAGTACAAGTATTTAGCGGCATACCGTTTTTACTACTATCAATAAATAAATGACAAAGCTGCGCGTTATCAGACGCCCTATTACTATGCACCTTTTGTGCTGGGATCCAAATTGCACTATGCGTAGGCACCATCCACATTTTTGCTGACACTTCACACGTTACATAACCATGTAGCGCTAAAATTAATTGCCCTTTTGGATGGGTATGTAGTGGTATTTCGTGACTTGCATGCGCGTGCTCTATTTTCGCTATTATAGGCTGCGCCATAGTTTCAAAATTTTTAATGTCGTCCCAGCCAATTGCATCAAACATAGTTTTGTCTGTTTTTAGTTATTTAATGTCATTATCTCTAAATTATAGTTTTTGCTAAGCCTTTATACTAGCGCCCATTAAGTATTAGCTTTAATGGTCTTCCCTTTTGTTAAATAACACACCTAAATCACGCTTTGCTGGCATATTACTTGTGCTTGGCATATTACTTATTGCCGCAAATTTACGCGCCACATTTACAGGTATTGCACCTGTGCTTGAACAAATTATTAATCACTTTGGGCTTAGCGCATCGCAAGCTGGTTTTTTAACAACATTGCCACTCATTGCCTTTGCGGTTGTATCGCCAATGGCCGCAACTCTTGCTAAAAAGCAAGGGTTAGAGCGCACCTTGTTTGTGGCTTTGTTATTTATACTTGCAGGGGTTGCAGCGCGGGTAATAAATACCTCAGCTATGCTTTTTGTAGGCACCGCTATTATTGGTGTGGGCATTGCCATCGCAAACGTATTATTACCAAGTTTAATTAAGCGCGACTTCCCTGCAAAGGTTGCGTTAATGACCTCAGCCTACGTGCTTACTATGGGCGTGGTATCGGGTGGGTTTTCTACTTTAGTATTTCCGCTTAGTCAGTTAAACGGATTAGGATGGCAACTTGCGCTGGGCTCATCAGCTCTTATTACTTTGGCGAGTATTATTGTATGGATGTCACAATTAAGTAAGCACACAAAACCCGCGAGTATTGATCAACACACCGACACGTCAAAAAGTGTATGGCGTTATTTACTAGCATGGCAAATTACCCTACTGCTGGGCTTAAACTCGTTTTTAAATTATATAATTATTACGTGGTTACCAAGCATATTAACCGAAACTGGTCACTCAGCTACCCAAGCAGGTGCTTATCATGGTGCTTTTCAAATAGCGACTGCATTACCGGGTTTAATATTAATCCCCCTATTGGCAAAATTAAAAGATCAAAGCGCGCTTAGCTTTATTTTAGCCATGTTGAGTGCACTCAGTGCATTGGGGCTACTTTATATGCCTAGCTTTGCTTTTGTTTGGACCCTAATGCTGGGCTTTTGCTCTGGGGCATGTTTTATATTGGGGCTGTCGTTTATTAGTTTACGAACTGACGATTCGCAACAAGCAGCGTCGCTTTCAGGAATGTCGCAAAGCGTAGGTTATTTGCTCGCGGCTATTGGTCCTATGCTAGCTGGTGCATTACACACTACAACAGGCAGTTGGAGTGCGCCATTGTGGTTGTGCGCTATTGCCGGAGTACTGTGTGCATTATGTGGTTTGGGCAGTGGTAAAAACACCACTTTAGCTAAATCAGCTAACTAGCTGCTGTAACCACGAAAATAAACCAGACGAAGGTTTACTACTCGCGTGCTTTTGCTCATAGCGTTTATTCGTTGCTTCGCGCTGTTCACGGCGCTCTTGTGCTAAATTAGCTTTTGCAGCAAAACGCAAGCGCTGCTCTTGAGTAAGCTCATCATTAAAACTAATGGCTGTTTTTTTAACTGCTCGGCTGCTTTTAGGTGAACTACACATAATATTCTCCAAATGACTGACTTATAAGTAGACAGTCATTTGGTAAAATAAATTTCAAACCGCTTACTAAAAAAGTGATTTTTTATCAGTATTACTAATAGCCCCAACTAACTAGTTTTGTGGGGTTGTATCAAACGCAGGTACTTCGTGTAAGCCGCTCAACCAGCTCAATGTTGATTTAGCCTTGGCGTAAACTGTTCACGCTGATCAACCGCACCAATACGCAAGCCATATACACGGTCAGTTTTAGCTTCGTTAGTTGCATAAAGTGTTGTACCACATGTACCACAAAAACCTTGCGCACGCTTGTTACCGCTTTGCGCTGTCTTAACAAACTCTTTTGCCTCACCTTGGGTAAACACGACCGAATTTGGCTCTGCAATTTAACGGCTCTAAATGGGCCGCTCGACATACGTTGGCAATCGCTACAATGGCAAACAAGTGCATTGTTATTTTGAGACTTTGCTTGGTATTTAATTTCACCACAGTAACAGCTTCCAGTAATTTCCATTATTTAAATCCTTAATGCTTATGAAGATTGAATCGAGATATAAGACCGGCAGTATCGATTCATTATTTTTAAAATATAAAAAATTGCTCACCGGTTCATTTGTATGCTCGGCTAGATGTTTAATTCTTTAGAGTGATTTTTTCAAAGTTGAGCAAGTGCTACAAACATGATGCGATGTTTTAAATAAAACAGCAATACCACGTTAAGCTAATAGCGTAACGTGGTGCGTCTAAATTATTTTTTATATGTGTTTAGATAATAAAATAAGAATAGCAATGTAGAACCTCCCCTTATGTTGGGAGTAATTATTTAAATGCATTCGCATTTTTAATGCTCTCAAAATCGTTAAAGCGCACGTTGTGTTGCGCCATTACTTTAAGTATTTTTTCACTTAGCATTTGGCGCAAATAAAACGGCTGATTTGGCACAAAATGATGAATGGTATGCGTTTTACCAAAGTTAAAACAAAACAAGTGAAACGGCATAAATAAACGACTCGTTAGTACGTGTGTTTGTTCAAGCATATTATTAACGCCGCCATAGTAATGCATGCTTGAGGTAACAAAATTAAGCGAGCTTGAGCGAATAATATTAGGCACAATGAGCACAACCATTAAAAATTCAAACACGTTCATTATACTTAGTACCCAGCTAGGCGAATTTAGCGAAAGTGGTATAAATAAATTAACAATATGAAATAAAATAACGCTATATAAAATAGCGAAATACGCAGTCGCTATCGGAAACCCCGCATTAAAAACACTCGAAAAACTAAAGCCATTAATTTCTTTTCTAAAACGTTTAGTAGAAATAACTAACCCTAATAACCCATCTACAATAACTAGCGCACGTAAAAATGGATTTTTAATACCGTTTCCCACCAAGCGTTCTTCTAGGTCTTGTTGTGTGCCTGAGGTTTTGTGATGGTGTAAATGCATTTTACGTCGGTACCATGGGCTAATAGTATTTGGCCGCATTAACCATACTGTTAGCATCATAAAGTTATGCATGAAAGGCTGATTACTAAAGTATTGTTTATGTATAAGGTCGTGCTCTAACTCATGGGAAATAGATGCAGCAATAGCCGCTAGTACTATGCATACCCAAGCAGGTATGATGGCTAAATAATATAAAACACCAACACCAATTAGTGCGCTAAGCGATAGCAATAAAATAATTAACCCTAAGGTATTTTGATGTGCAAGTAATGGGTGCTTTTGACGAAGTGATGCTTCCTCTGCCTTAATTGCTTTAACAATCGATTGAATGTTCTGTTTGGCACTTAATTGAGTCATATATAATGTCTTAAAAACCTTGTTGTACAAATAATACCTGAATTAAGCGCAACATCGGAATAAAGCAGGAATAATTATTGTAATACGATTAACTATTACCAATAGTTCAATTGCTTATTTATTCAATCGCATAACAATTTAATAGCACTCATAACCCAAAATATTCGCTTTATATATCAGCCCAAAAAGACTTAAAAAATTTACCGATGGAGTCTCCTTGCTATAAACGATTAATTATCAACCAGTTGTTTATGCAAATAAAAGAAAAGGCTTGCCGCCCCCTCTTTTGTTTGTATAATGCGGATACAGAATAAGAGGTATATAAGTATCCTTTTTATTTTAAGTGGTTTTTCTTTATCTTTTTATGCTTAAAAGATTAAAGAAAAATTATGCCAGCGTGATGAAATTGGTAGACATGGGGGATTCAAAATCCCCTTCCGAAAGGAGTGCCGGTTCGAGTCCGGCCGCTGGTACCACTTTTTGAACCTCAGCTAATTATTGGCTGAGGTTTTTTTATATCTAAAATTTAACTAATAATTTAATACTAATTCGCTTTGCTAAGTGAACCACATTTAGGTAAAAAAACGGTTTCGATAACAAGGTAAAACCTAGTTAAGCTGAAGCAAAAGCTACAAGCCTTTCATTAAAGCCGTCAACGTGATTAGGAAGGTACATAAATCTAATTAGCATGCTAGTTATGCGTCTTGCTCTTGATTTGTTATATTCCCAATACGATTATTTAACTCTTCGTCACTAACATCTTCTTTGTGTGTACCAATGATCCATATATGACCAAATGGGTCTTGTAGCGTGCCGGTCCTATCACCATAAAACTGGTCATGTACGGGTCTTATTTCTGTTGCACCAAGCTCAATTGCTTTTTTAAATACGGTATCAACATCTTCAACATAAAGCATAAGGCTTAGCGCTGTACCACCGAGCTCTTTTGGGCTTTTTAAATGCTCTTCAGAACCATTATCTGAAAGCATAATATGCGAATCACCAATTATTATTTCTGCATGGGCTATTCCACCATCAGGTAAAGGCATTTGCATTACGTGTTCAGCACTAAATGCATCACAATAAAAATCTATCGCTTTTTGTGCGTCATTCATAATTAAATAAGGTGTAACTGAATGAAACCCTTTTGGTATTGCTGAGACTGCCATAATATTCTCCTTTACTTACGCGGTGATTTTTAATATTTAATAAACTAAATATGCGTTTAATTGCCCCTAAATTTAAGCTTAGCTCATACAAAAAATTGCGTTACTTTTCGAGGTTTAAACGCTTATGCCAAGCAGCAATACTTTCATCAGGGTATTCTTCAAATTGCTTGTCACCTTCATTAATCGGCGCATTTACCCAATTTGCTTTACTACCAAGCATTAAATGAGTGCGCTCTGGCGGTATGGGTAACTCACTATCTATTGCACCAGCAAAGGGGTGAACTTGCTCAGGCCAACGTGCATCGTATAACCACAAGCTAGCACTACAATGCTTACAAAAATGACGCTCTGCAGGGCTGATTTTATCGCCTATTTTTGCATGATAAATAGTTATGTGTTCACGCCCTGTAACCTCAAGCGTGCTGTATTGCGCGTTTAAATTAATAACAAACCCGCCGCTCCCTGCGGTTTTACGGCATATAGAGCAGTAACATAAATTGTAAGGATAAGGGTGTTTTGAGTTGACCGTAAATACCACTTTGCCACAGTGACAAGCGCCATTAAGCTTCATAATATATCCAATATTTATTGTTGGCTTGAACTAATACCTTAACTAGGTGAGCTAAAAAAAACCACAACAATTACATGCTGTGGTTTTTTAATTATTGAGCTTACTAACGCTCCCAATATCTTAAATTACGCAATGTATTTATAAATTTATCGGCTGAATGTGCCTCTAAATCTATCCAACCATCATCTACTTTTCCATCAAGGCCTGCCGCTTTAAATAAAGGCTTAGCCTCATTTGTAAAGCCTATAAATTTCATATGTGCATACGCATCACTTACAAAGTCTTTAGCTTCTGCTATGGCAGCTAGTTTTTCAGCTCCATCTTCGGTGGTGAGTACAAGTACCGCATCGTATAAAACCGATGGACCACCATTAATAACCTGATCAGCTTTAAAGTGCTTACCTTTACTGCATTTAGCACCGCCAACTTGCGGGGCAATAATTTCAAAGTTTGCACCTTCACTTTTAAGTGCATTGGTAACCGATTCAAAGATGTCTGCATTAAAGCCATCACTTACTAAAATACCTAATTTACGGCCTTTGAAGGTGTTGGGCGCATTTTTCAAAATACTTAACGCATCAGATACAGGTAAGTCTTTACGTGTTGGCATAGCAGCTTCTGCCGGATCTGGCATTTCTTGCAAGCCAAGACCTTCGGCAACTTTATTTGCGAGGGTTTCGTCAATATTTACCAAGTGCGATACCAAACGTTCTCGTATTGGCAAATGCTCAACTTTAGACAGCTCAAACACGTACGCAGATTGAATATGCGCCTGCTCTACCTCTGTTTGACTTAAATAAAATTGACGAGCTTGACTGTAATGATCGCTGAATGTTTCTGAGCGATAACGCAGTTTATCACCGCCACTTACTTCAGGTTCCTTTGAGCTTTTAAAGCCATGTACTGGGCATTCGCGCGGGTTGTTTTCGTCGCCGCTCCATGAGTTTGGCTCATAATTAACACGCCCTTTTGGATTGTGCATTGCCATGTGGCCATCTTGCTGAAAATGACGCATTGGGCATTTAGGCGCATTGACCGGAATATGCGTAAAGTTAGGACCACCTAAACGCTTGGTTTGAGTATCTAAGTATGAAAAGTTACGACCTTGCAGTAGCGGGTCAGGTGTAAAGTCGAGCCCCGGTACAATGTTTTGAGTACAAAATGCTACTTGCTCTGTTTCTGCAAAAAAGTTGTCTACAACACGGTCAAGCACCATACGACCAACAATTTGCACTGGTACTTGCTCTTCAGGTATAAGCTTAGTGGCATCAAAAACATCAAATTCAAATTCATCAGCAAATTGCTGATCAAACACCTGTACACCTAGCTCCCACTCAGGGAAGTCGCCATTACCAATAGATTCCCACATATCTCTGCGATGAAAATCAGGGTCTGCGCCATTTAGCTTAAGTGCTTCGTTCCATACTACAGATTGCATGCCGCCTTTTGGTTTCCAATGAAATTTAACAAATTTCTCTTCACCTTTGGCATTAATAAATTTAAAGGTATGAACGCCAAAACCTTCCATAAAGCGTAAAGAGCGTGGAATAGCTCTATCAGACATTGCCCACATAACCATGTGCATTGACTCAGGCGATAAGCTCACAAAATCCCAAAAGTTATCATGTGCTGTTTGCGCTTGTGGAAAACCACGATCAGGCTCGGCTTTAGCTGAATGAACTAAGTCTGGAAACTTCATCGCATCTTGAATAAAGAATACCGGTATATTGTTACCCACTAAATCCCAGTTTCCTTCTTGGGTATAAAATTTTACCGCAAAACCACGTACATCACGTGCTAAATCTGGAGACCCTTTATTACCTGCAACTGTAGAGAAACGAGTAAATACTGGGGTTTTTTCACCTTTTCGCTGAAAAATATCTGCACAGGTTAAATCTTCAAGCGTGTCGTAAGTTTCAAAATATCCGTGTGCACCATAGCCTCTAGCGTGCACTACACGCTCAGGAATGCGTTCATGATCAAAGTGAAAGATCTTCTCGCGCATTATGTGATCTTCTAATAATCCTGGGCCACGCTTTCCTGCACGTAATGAGTTTTGATCGTCACTTACAGGGCAGCCCTGCGCGGTAGTCATAGTAGGGTGTTCATCCGACGCTTTTTGATGCAATTCACCGCCATGCCCTTTATTACCTGAGTATTTAAATGATTCAGCCATGTTTAGTCCTTCATACAGTTTGATTTAATGGGTCAATAGTTTTTATGAGCTTTAAAGCTAAAAGCGACTATGCAAATGCAAAATAAAGACCAGCCATCCAACCTAGTAAAAAAGGGCTGTACAGATAACAATGTAGTATTTGAGGTGATTTATAAAAGAAAAGGTTACACAGGTATGTAACTTTTTCACACAAAAAAAGAGCACTTTAAAAGTGCCCTTAGGTTTAAATCGTTTTAAATTTAGTTAATCTTTGCTTTCGTTAACTAAAATAACTTTACGATGTGGGAAAGGTATTTCGATGTTGTTTTCATCCAGTGCTTTTTTAATTAACTCTGGCACAGTGTAAAGAATATCGAAGTAATGCTCGCCCTTACAAAAAGGTCTTACTAAAAAGTCTACCGAGCTGTTGTTAAGAGTTTCTACTTCAACAAAAGGAGCGGGATCTTTTAGTATGTGTGGGTGCGCTGCAAGTCCGCCATCTATAACTTTACGTACAGCCGTTGTATCTTCACCGTAAGCAACACCAAAATGCATATCCACACCACGAATTGGATGATGTGAATGGTTTATAATTTGCGCGCCCCAAATTTGACTATTTGGAATAATAACCTGTTGGTTATCGAACGTTTGTAAAATAGTAGTAAACATATCTACTTCTGTTACTTTACCAAAACGCCCTGCTGCCTCAATAAAGTCATTCACTTTATAAGGCCTGAAAACAAGCAACATAACGCCCGCTGCAAGGTTCGACATTGCACCTTGTAACGCCAAGCCTATAGCAAGTCCCGCAGCACCTAGCAAAGCAATAATAGAGGCTGTTTGTACACCAAAGCGATTTAACACAGCAATAATAACGAACGCTAATATGATGTATCGAGCCATGCTGCCTAAAAAGCGAAAAAGCGTGTCATCAAGATGAGTGTATTTATGGCATAAGCCAATAATTAAATTGCGTACTTTGCCCGCTAACCATAAGCCCGCAAGCAAAATTGCAATCGCTAGTAATATGTTGGTTGCCCACGTAATTGCAGCGGGTAAATATTAATTAATATCAATGTTGTTTATTATGTCTTCCATTGTTTTTCCTGTTTTAAAAACTTTTAATTAGTTTTAACTAGTTTCAACTACACCAAACGCAACAGTTTAACAAAAAATTAACCAAAGTACGAATATAGGTTCAGTTTTACATGTATAAGCGCTTTGAAGGAGGGATTTTTTAACTACTGCTTTTAAAACTATGGATTGATAAAATATAATTTTAAGCCCTATTTAGCGCCAATATTTAATTAAAAATTAAACCCAGTTATATCTTGCTATAACGCAGTTTCGCTCATATAGTCAGCAAATTATCACACCTTTATTTTGAACATCTTTGTTTATGAAATCTTCTGCTCCTGCTAGTGATTTTGGTACCTTATTAGGTTATGCACCTGGTAATGTTGCTGTTTACTCATCTGATTATGATACGGCTGACGAAAGTATTTATCCTAATCGTAGCGCCTATCGTAGTTACCTTGATGGCATTTACATGGGCTATAAATGGCAATGCGTTGAGTTTGCACGTCGATGGATGTATCTCAACCATAGCTATATTTTTGATGATATTGCTATGGCTTACGATATTTTTGAGCTGCGTTCTGTGCGCGATGTAAATAGCCAAAACAGATTGCCACTAAACGCGTTTAAAAATGGTGCTAAATATCATCCTCAAGTAGGTAGTTTACTTATTTGGGAGGAAGGCGGCGAGTTTGAAGAAACAGGCCATGTTGCTGTCGTTGTTGAAGTGCACGAAGATAAAATACGCCTTGCTGAGCAAAATGTAGGACATCAAATATGGCCAAAAGATCAAAGCTGGTGTCGTGAGCTAAAAGCAAAAGTAACTAAAGATGGCGACTATTGGATTGAGTGCTCTTACAGCGACGCCACTATTTTAGGTTGGATGACACAAACTGATGAAACAGAATATGCTGAGCCAACGTTTGAGCTAAACACTGACTTATTTACTATAGAAGCCCATAAAGCAGCAGATACAGGCCAAGCAAACAAGTCATGGTTAAATATTGCGAATGACGATGAAGCTGCCTACGTAGAAATGATGCAAGGCCATAAACTTACATCCGTAGATGAAGATCAACATAATTACTTTGCGATATCTCAAACGGCGCAGCAAAGCATTGAGCATGCAACAAATGAGCTGCATGGCTTATTTATGCATGCAACCGACTATGTACTGCAGCACCCTGAGTTATTAAAAAAGTTTAATTTACCCGATGTTGTGATTAATAAAATTCGCCAATCGTGGGATAACCGCTTAAACCAATTAATTACCAGTCGGTTTGACTTTGCTTTAACAGCAGCAGGTTTAAAAGTTTACGAATACAATTGCGATTCGGCATCGTGTTACATGGAAAGCGGCAAAGTTCAGGGTAAATGGGCAAAACACTTTGGTGTTAAAACAGGTGTAGATGCAGGCCAAAATTTATTTAAAGATCTCGTAAAAGCATGGCGTAAAAGTGAAGTAAAAGGTCTTGTTCATATTCTGCAAGATGATGAACCAGAAGAGCATTACCACGCATTATTTATGAAAGAAGCCATTGAAGCCGCGGGCTTTGAGTGTAAGTTAGTAATTGGCTTAAGCACACTTCGCTGGAATGAATCAGGCAACATAGTAGATGAAGACGGCGCACAACTGAGTTACGTGTGGAAAACGTGGTCGTGGGAAACCGCACTTGATCAAATTCGTGAAGAATGCGAAGCCGACCAATCATTAGGTGATAACTTTGAACCACAATTCAAAGCTGGTGAAACGCCACGCTTAGTCGATGTATTACTGCGTAAAAACGTGATGGTGTTTGAACCGCTGTGGACATTAATTCCAAGTAACAAAGCTATTTTGCCAATACTGTGGAGCTTATTCCCTAATCATAAATATTTACTTAATACCGCGTTTGAGCTTAACGACGAGTTATTACAAACCGGTTATGTAGTTAAACCAATAGTAGGACGCTGTGGCGCTAATATTCAACTTGTTGATGAACAGCAGCAAGTTATTGAAAAAACAATGGGGCACTTTGCCGAGCAAGACCAAATATACCAACAACTATTTGCACTGCCTAAAGTAGATGACTACTTTGTACAAATATGTAGTTTTACAGCCGCCGGAAAATACTCTGGCGGTGTCGTACGTGTTGATAAAAGCATGATCATAAACGGCCATAGCGATTGTATGGCACTGCGTATTAAATAAATAATACTAAGCCCGCAATTTTGCTGCGGGCTTAAGTTTGTGTAGACCTTCCTTCTTTTAAGTTTTATAGCTATCTCAAGCGAGTTACTCCTGATAGAGTAAATTTATTAAACACCACAAACTAAGGTATTTCATGGCGAATCAATTTAATGTACTTGGCACACGTTTAAAACTATGTTGCGGTAATGGTGGCTACACACGTGAAGGATTTTGTTATGTACCAGAATCAGATCTTGGCAATCACAGTGTGTGTGCAATTATGACTGACGAGTTTTTAAAATTTTCAAAATCACAAGGTAACGACTTAATAAGCCCAAGCCCTCTTTACGATTTTGAAGGTTTAAAAGCCGGTGATAAATGGTGCTTGTGTGCAGTAAGATGGCTTCATGCTATTTCAGCAAACGTTGCGCCACCAGTGGTACTTGAAGCCACAAATAAAAAATCATTAGAAATAGTGCCGCTCGATGTTTTAAAAGCGCACGAATATATAGCCAAAGTTTAAATACACTTAAGCGTTATTAAATTAAAGTCTGCAGATTTTACAAATGTATGCAGGCTTTTCAAAAACCCAATCACCCCTCCTGCCTCTAAAATCTTAAATTAAAACATAACCCCATGTTTTTAAATCACTTTTAAAAACAATCAACTTACGGCATAACAGTTGCTTCATTAAGTTTAAGTCATGCTCATAACGCAACATATTATATGAGCAACACATTACTTAATGTAGGAGAAATTATGAGTAACAATAACGAATCAAACAAAACAACTAAATTTACCGCGCCAGGTATGAGTGACGAATCAGCTCAAAAAACAATAGCTACGCTAGATAACCGCATGGTTGCATTGATAGATTTACAGCTTACTTTAAAGCATATTCACTGGAACGTAGTGGGACCTAACTTTATTGGCGTACATGAAATGATAGACCCGCAAGTAGACATTGTACGCGAAATGACAGATACAATTGCAGAGCGAATTGCGACACTTGGTGCAGTACCTGTTGGCACACCAAAATCAATTGTAGATCGCCGTACTTGGGACGAATACTCTGTAGGCAAAGGCCTAGTCACAGAGCATTTGGCTGCGCTTGATAAAGTATATAACGGCGTTAATGCCGATCACCGCAAAGCAATCGAGACTCTTTCTGAGCTAGATCCGGTCTCTGAAGATATGATCACCAGCCAACTAGCCGATTTAGAGCAATTTCAGTGGTTTATTAGAGCCCATTTAGAATCATCTACAGGCGAGCTAAAAAGCTAATATATTTAATCTAAGAAAGCCCAGCATTAATATGCTGGGCTTTTTTTTGCGTAAAAATCCATTTATTTATAATCATATATAGATATGAATCAGTAAGCTCTAATACAAAATTCATATAAAAACAATAGAAAATTGGTATTACCAAAACAAATAACCAAAATAAAAATGAATGACTTTACACACTCACTATTTCGAAAAGTTATAAGCCATACCCAACCTTTAATGAATACCTCATTATTTTAACATCACTTAAAAAGCAAACTAAACACGTATAAAATTACATCACAAAAGCTCAAAATAGCATCTAAATCTGCGTTAAATAGTACAAATAATATAAAAAAACGCCTTTGGTAAACATACTTTAATAAAATTCATTCAAAATACAAAAAATAAAAACACACTATAAGCCATTAAATTTATTAAATATAAGCAAAATAAAAGAGGTTTTTGTAATACACATTGTGAAATTTTGGTAAACAAATGTTGTAAATAAAGTTGAATTGGATTAATTTCAACCATACCACCTGTATGACACACTACAGGAAAGAAACAGTTAAATTGGTTAACCAAACCAAGTAACAACACACACACAATGACGCAAGTCGTACCCAAACGGGAGAGATACATGAAACTCAATCAAATTACTTCAACATTAATTAATAAGCATAAAAGAAGTAGCTCTACAACAATCAGTGCCGCAGCCCTTTTATTAATGGCTTCTTCTACTATTGCAGCGCAAGAGGCTCCCGCAGCTTCAGAAACGGCAGCTGCAGACATTGAAGTTATTGAAGTAAAAGGCATGCTAGGCAGTATGAAAGCCGCCGCTATGCTTAAGCGTACTGACGGACGTATTGTAGATGCAATTGTTGCTGAAGACATTGGTAAGTTACCAGATAATAATATTGCAGAAGCGTTGCAACGTATTACTGGCGTATCTATTAATACCGATTTTGGTGTGGGTGACAGTGTTTCGATTCGTGGCTTACCTCAAAACCGTGTTGAATTAAATGGTCGCTCTACTATTGGTGACTCTCGTGACGGCATTAGCTTGCAAGATTACCCATCAAGCTTCTTAAAAACAGTAGAAGTAGTTAAGTCTCCTACTGCCGATATGATTGAGGGTGCATTAGGCGGAACAGTTAGTTTAAAGACAGTTCGCCCATTAGAGTTAGATAAACTAACTGGCGCAGTTTCATTAGATGGCGAATACGCTGATAAAACAGAAAATGTAGCTCCTATTTTTAGTGGTTCAATTGGTAACAATTGGGATTTTGATGAAATGGGTACCTTTGGTGCCATTGCTATGTTTTCATTCCAAGATCGCGAAATTCGCCAAGATGAAACATCTAGCCGTGTTAAACCTCAAGATATCGAAATTAATGGCCAAGAAGGTAATACACCTAGTGGCAACGCTATCGTAAGAGACGAGCACAGTGTTGAACAATACGTAGAGCAGCGTAAACGAACTGCTGTAAATTTATCTCTTCAATGGGCACCACAATCTGGTAATGGCATGGTGTATCTTGATTTAAGCGGCACAAAGCGCTCAGGTGAACAAGCTGGTAACTCTATTTTAGGTGTCGCAGGTTCACTATCAACAGATGCAAATACAACTCAAGATGCTAACGGCGTAAATAATTACACGTTAACAAACGAGTTTGGTATTCCTAAAACATACAGTGACTTTCGTGAAACTGACTCGTTTTCAAATGCACTTGGTGCAGAGTGGAACCTTACTGACAGTATCAAAATCTCTGGTGAAATTGCGGTAGCATCATCAGAAAGCGTAAGACCTGATTCTGAATTTACACTTCGCCCAATCGAAAAATCAACATTTGAAGCAAGTGGTGGAACTCAGCTAACAAATCATTTATATGATGGTGCATTTTCTCAAGACGGTAATAAATTACCAAGCATCATTCATTCAGATCCTAATGCATTTACTGACCCACAAAACTTAGCACTTCGTACGTTTAAAAGTGAAGATAGAAGAACAGACAATGACGAAACAGCTATTCGTTTTGATGTTGAAATGTTTGAGCCACTCAGCAGCTTAAGCTGGGTATCTAAAGTAAAAGCGGGTGTACGTGTTACTAACCGCGATTACGAATATGAGCAATACAAAGTAGAAATTAAAGACATTTATAAAAATGCATTTAACGACTCAGACGGTTCGTTAGCCACTTTATGGGTTGATGACTACAACGCTGCTTTTTCAAATAGCTTTACAACAGTTAGCCACGACAACTCATTTGACCAATTAGGTCATTCGGGACAAAACGACCTACTAACCTTTTTAAGCTACAACGGTTTATCTAACCCGGCCAATACTTACGCTCAGCTTCAGCAGTTACTTGCAGGTACTAACCTAGCGTCAACAGGTAGTCTTTCAGATAACCAAGAGTTCCAAGAAAGCGCATACCGCAACGTAGTTGAAGATACTGCTGCCGTGTATATATCAGCCTACTTAGACTTTGATAACATCACTGCAATTGTGGGTGGTCGTTATGTAGCTACAGATTTAGAATCAAGCGTATTTCTTAATGGCGAAAAAGTAACTGGCGACAATGACTACAGCGACTTTTTACCAAGCTTAAACGTAACGTATAACTACTCAGACGAAACATTATTCCGCTTTGCTGCTGCAAAAGTTATGCGCCGCGCTGACTTTAGCGAACTAAGCCCTGCATTTGACGTTAATAACGACATTACAGGTGCAACGCAAGGCTCTATTGATTTAGAACCATATCGTGCAACGCAATACGACTTATCTGTAGAGCATTACTTTGACCAAGGTAACGTAATTTCTTTCGCAGTATTTTATAAAGATGTTGAATCTTTCTTAAGTAACGAAAGTAGCTGTGTAGCTGCATCAAGCACTTCAACAGGTCAAAATGTAACTCAATGGAACCAAGTATGTCAGCTTGACGTTGCAGGTGTTTCACAAGACAACCTAGTTTACTCGGATGCAACTGACTTCCCAGTAGATGCTGATGGCTTTAACCATGTAGCAGGCTTACGTGACGCAGGACTAACGGGTATCGATACTGTTAAAAATGTAAACGGTGAAAACGGCTCAGTACAAGGCTTTGAAGTTGGTTATCAACAGTTCTTTACAGACCTACCTGGTGCATTTTCTGGCTTAGGCATTAACGCAAACTACACATACGCAGACAGCGAGCAACCAAACGGTAACCCGTTATTAGATATTTCTAAAAATACGTATAACTTACAAGTATTTTGGGAATACGAAGGTTTCTCTACTCGTCTAGCTTATAACTACCGTGACAGTTTCTTAGATACTGAAAACGAGAAACGTGTAGAAAATATTAACTCAGACGGCAGTATTTCAGCAGAAGGTACTGTTTACGGTAATAACTACCGTGACGACAGAGGCCAGTTAGATTTCTCTGCAAGCTGGGATATTAACGAAAACGTGACCTTAGTAGGTAATGCGACCAACTTAACGGGTGAGCCTTCAATCTACCTATCTGAACTAGGTGGTGCTTGGAAGTACACTGAAGCGGATCGCCGTTACAGCTTTGGTATTCGTGCTAAATTTTAATTTTCCCTAGAAACTAAAGCCTGCTTTTATGCAGGCTTTTTTACGCCTATAAAAAAGTGGCTTTATATTATACAAACCTTATTAAAAACATGATTATTCTACCGAGTCTTGTGGATAAAAATATAAAGGTGGTATTAACTAAAAGTAAACCATCCCTTAACTTGTAGGAGGTCGCAAAAAATAAAGAAAATCCCTTATGGAATTAGTAAACACATCTAGTAAAACGAAAGTTCGGCATAAGACCGATATCAACAAAACACTATCTAAGATGCCCTTGTCATCTAGGCGCGTTTTATTTATGGCCATAGCTCAACTGGACTCTAAAAAAATAGTAAAGCAAGGCCAAGTATTCCGAATTTATGCTAGTGAATACGCGAAAATAGCCAAGCTAGAAATGAACACAGCCTATGAGCAACTAAAATCCGCGACTCTGGACTTACAAAAACAAATAATAGGGATTCCGAAAGATCAGCTTTTACCACCCATACCACGATCTGGAGATAAGCCTTGGAGGAAACCTAGCGGCAAAGGTATCGTATACTTAACGTCACTGAATACTGCGACTATGAGGACGGTGGCGGTTACGTAGACATTAACTTTAGCCGTCAAATGAATCCGTATATTTGCATGATAGAGGGCAAATATACCACCCAAGTTTTAATATCGAGCACACGGCTAAAAGACACAAACGCAAGTAACTTATATCAACTCCTACGCCAGAAAATAAGCGAAAAGAAAGACCGCTATTTTGAAATAGGTGTCGATGAGCTAAAAGACGAACTAGGACTATACACAACAAAAAACAAGGAAAAATTTTACTCATACCCTCTATTTAAAGACTTGAATAAACTTGTCATAAAGCGAAGTATAGAGACGATTAAAGACACTACCGAAATAAAGAATACAAGCGTTGAAATCATCGAGAGGAAGCAACGTAAAGCAACTAAGCTAAGGTTCTCTTATCGAGTAGATGACCAAATGAAATTTGAGGGATTTTAGCTAAACTCGTTTCTCTGCATCGTTGTAAGCTTCTGACTTGTTTCTTTTCCCTATAGCCAAAACAAGAATCAAAACCTTTTCATCCTGTACTTGATATATCAAGCGATACCCTGCTTTACGCAGCTTAATTTTGTAGCAATCTGGCAGCTCTCTTAGTCGGTTAGCTTCAATCCGAGGGTGCTTTAAGACTTCTGACAACTTATTTTTGAATTGATCACGTACGGTTGCACCTAATTTATGCCACTCCTTGAGCGCTCGAGGGTCAAATTCTAACTCATAGGTCATTTAGCGAAACCTTTACCCCTGTTTTTGGTTCAGCTAAACGGGCTTTTGCAACAGCAATTAGCGCCTCGTCGTCACTAGTTAATAGCACAGATTTGAATGGTAAAGCCTCTCTTTGTGCAACATATTCTAATGTTTGTCTTAATAGTTCAGAGGGAGTTATACCTAACTTTTCTAATGCTGCATAAGAACGCGCTTTCAAATCATCATCAACACGAATATTAATAGTACCCATAGCACACCTGTAATTACAATTGTATATACATTAATTGTATTCAACTGAGATAAAAGTGCAAGAGCTATTATTTTTATTCTAATGCTTAAAAGGAGTTGAAGGGGTAACCCCTTTGCACGCGACTGTAGAAAATTACGTAGTAATTTGTCGACAGTCGACGGCGTGCCTATTATCTCATTTTGTCATACACAGTTTTCATCTAAAATAACCTGTTGCTCCTTTAAAAATAGGCGTATACGCTTTGTTTACCCCCGTATACACCAGAGGTATTTTAGAATGGCTATTCTAAGCATCCGAATTGACGATAAATTAAAAGCGTCTTTAAATAGTGAGGCGCAAAAGAAAGGTATTTCTTTATCTGAATATGTGAAGAAATCACTGGAAAGTAAGAGCGTTGATACCCATATACTAGCAACAGAGAGAAATTTAAAAAGCTCTGTTGATAGTATTGAAAGTTTAGCGCACGTCGCTCAGGAAACTGTACACGAAGTTGAACTAAATATTCAGCGGCTAAATGAATCGCTTAAGAATGCCAATCACCTAAAAGAACTCAAAAAATTGAAATGGATATTAATTTTTATATCCCTTATTTTTGTATCAATCTCAATCCCAATATTTCATTTTAACATTGCCTACTTGAAAGCTTTATTTTAAATATCAGAGAAAAGTTAGCCCCCCTTCCTTGCCGCCACGATTCAAAGAGCGGCAATATTATTCCCACTCAATGGTAAAAACCAGACTAAAGCCAGCATTACTACCCCTTTTTATTGGCTCGTTTTTTGCTCTATTATCTATAACCCCATAAAAAGCATATTCACTGGAGGAATTAACATGCTAATTAACAGTAACAGCCAAGCAAGCCATATTTATCAAACGCAAAGTAATGCACCTCATACTACAACTAGCTCGAATACTCCGGTCAAAAATGAAAATACGGCAGACAAAATTACAATTAGTGAAGCAGGGCTTAATGCTGAGAGTAAATTGCAAGAAATAGCCAAACACTATGACCCTAAAAATATGTCTTATAATGAATTATCTAAGATGTCTTCCACTTTGGAATTAAATGGGTTAGTAACACCTGAAGAAGGCTTGGCTCTTAGAGCACCGCCTAAAATGAACTTTGACCCTAATGAAAAATATGACACCGTAGCATTAGCAAAAAAATCAGTGGAGTTTGATCAGTCACTTGGAATGGCAGGAAGAGACTCGCAACTAAGAGTAAGAGCGCTTAATATTTTAGAAACAATACAAAGTTTATCTAGCTAAAGAGGAAGAAAAAGATACCCCTTCCCATTTAGCTAAACTTTTAATTTATATAAATTGAATCACTCCAATAACCAAACGGGGATGCTGTTGAGTTCGTACCAACATTAAATTGCCCTGATTCTTGGCCACTAAAATCATAGCCATATAACCAACTTGTTATGGTTTCACCAGAGGCACAAACATGCAAATCACTGCCGCATCGATATTGAGTATATCCTGCGGCTTTAGAAATACCATTCATTGTAGCGTTGGTTGGATTTCCGTAACCATATTGCCATAGATATACATTTAACGTAGCCCCGCCATGATCTCCGGTAGAAGTTTGAGTTTCTTGAATGATTTCTTGACCATAATTTGTTGAATATACAATCCCAATTTCAAAATAAGTAACACCACTTGCGGCGGCTCGTGCTACTGATGATGCCTTTCTTATATTATTACTTTCTGGTGCATTCAAAGCTAATGATGAAGAATTACCTATTTTCACTACACGCTTAACTACACCGGCTTCAACGTCAGCGGCTGAAGCGAAACCTGAGAAGGTAGACGTAGATAAAAGAATGGTTGAAAGAAGTGTTGTTTTTAAAGTCATTTAATTTCCCTTTTAATATCAATTGAAAGGCATTTATAGTTTACGCCTTTAGTATTGCCAAAAAATGAAAATGCAATAATAAACAATTAATTTTTATATTTGTTAACTGATAGCAGAAAATCGAACACAAGACCTTCATCCAACAACTGAGTTTCACCGGTGAAACTTTATTTTAGTCGCTAAAGTTTATTGTTTCCTATTAGGGTGTATCACAGTTACGGTGCAAGCCCCTATCCTGCAATACTCCCCTACCTTAACTCATTAAACTTATAATCAATTGGGTTACAGCAATTAGGGAAGTTAAATTAATAGAAAACTTTCCTTCTACTTTTACCTTTAAAGACTTTATGTATAACTTAAAAGACTTAGGATGTTAGTTAAGCAATTGTAAATTATAAATAATAAATTTGAAAGGTGGTCGCCTACCGAGTTAAAGGTGGTCGTCTACCGAGTTAAATAACCTTCCATCGCTATAGTAAATAACTAATTCAATACAGTGGGTATTACGTAAAAAACACTCCCACCTAGCTATACTTATTTGAATATTAAATTTACTATCAAAACGTTGTAACTATTAGCAAGGATACTGAAGTGCTGTCGCGTTTATATAATTTTATGCCGGGTTTAGATACATTGCTGCACTACGAGCGACAATGGTTTGCTGATGATGTAAGAGCAGCGCTATCGGTAGCTGCCGTAGCTTTACCTGTTGCCATTGCTTACGCACAACTAACCGGTGTTAACGCCGCCGTAGGGTTATACTCTTGCATACTGCCAATGATGCTATATGCTCTTTTTGGCACTTCCAAACAACTAATAGTTGGCCCTGATGCCGCCACCTGCGCCGTTATTGCAGCCGTAGTAACCCCTCTTGCTGCAGGTGACAGCTTTAAACATTGGCAACTTGTTGTCACCATGACCGCTATGACCGGCTTTTGGTGTTTTATAGCTAGTAAATTTAAGCTAGGCGTATTAGCCGACTTTTTATCTAAACCTATTTTAATGGGCTTATTAAACGGCGTAGCCATCACTATTATTGTTGGTCAATTTTCTAAAGTATTCGGTTTTACCTTTGACGAGCGCTACCTACTTGAACGCCTAGGTGGTGTACCCACATACCTAGCGCAAACACATGTTCCCACCTTGTTAATGGCCTTGTTCACATTGGCGGTTTATTTTGCCATGAAACGCATAAAACCCACGTGGCCGGCATCAATGTTTGCCATTGCATTTGGTGCGATTTTGGTATGGATTTTTGATTTAAAACAACTTGATATAAAAACTATTGGCACCGTAACTGGCGGACTTCCCGTTTTTAATACTCCTGTTTTTGATTTAGGAATTATTCGTGAGCTAGTGGTACCCGCACTTAACTTAGCCATCGTGAGCTTTGTAAGTATGATGCTAACTGCCCGCAGCTTTGCTGCTAAAAATGGCTACGACATAGACGCCGATAAGGAATTTAGAGCGCTAGGTATTGCCAATATAGCGTCAGCTCTTTCGCAAGGTTTTGCAGTTAGTGGCGCCGACTCACGCACCGCAGTTAACGATGCAACGGGTGGTAAAACGCAGTTAGTATCAATAATTGCAGCAGCTATTATTGCGGTCATAGCCGTTTTTTTAACAGCCCCGCTTGAGTTTATTCCAAGCGCAGCGCTGGGTGTTGTACTTATTATTGCTTCTGTTCATTTACTCGATTTAAAAGCTGTTTGGCAATTAAAACGAAAAGATAAACAGGCATTTTATCTCGCCTCAGCCACCTTACTTGCGGTGTTATTTATTGGCGTTATACCAGGGATCACACTTGCTGTATTACTGGGGTTATTTCAATTTATTCGCACTGTTATGCGCCCAACCGACAATATACTCGGCGTAGATGTTAACGGTGTAGTAAGAAGCTTAGACGCCACAGATAAAGCAAAGGCAGTGCAAGGCGTGTTTATTTATCGCTTTAATTCACCTTTAACTTACTTTAATGCCAGCTACTTTAAACGCAGATTACTTGAGCAATACGCAAGGCAAAAAGGCGACACCCAATGTGTAATAATTGACGCTGTGCCCTGCTTTACTCACTTAGATTTAAGCGTAATGGCCATGCTTGCCGACCTCGACGTTATATTTAAAAAGCGCGATATAAGGCTTGAACTTGCAGGTAGAAAACGCCAACTACTTTCGTGGTTTGATATTGCAGGAATGAAGTCAGGAAAAGAAGGTATATATATTCACTCCGATCTATATGTTGCGCTACAAAAAAATAGAGTAAGCCAGCCTACCGACGAAGTTGCCTTATTTGAAGCTCATACCAATTAGGAAGAATTAGCCGTGTTGTAAATTATAAACGGCAATAAAAATAAAAAAGAGTCACTGTATTTTATTATTCGTTAAACAGCTAAGCCCCCTGATTGCCCTGTAAGTTATTTTCAATTCACTACATAAGCTATTTAATGGGCTAAAATAACTAAATTCTTAACAGGCTTCTGATAATGAAGTCACGTCAATAGAGCAGCTAAGTTATAATACGGTTTAACCAACAACGCTACTATACAACCTTGTTGGTTAAATTATTATATCAATTAGCATTATAAAGTCGTCGATATTGATACAGCCTGTGGCTGCATAAGATCTTTTGCTTTTTCCATTTCCTCGTGGGAATCAGTATGTACAACAATCGCCCACAGACCCGAGCGAGTTGCTTCTCTTATATTATTGATCAAATCATCGTGATCTGGCCTTAACGAAAAAGCTCCAGCAATTAGTAGACCAACAAAAGTACAAAGAATACTTATCGAAACATATGTTTCTAGGATGTGTTGTTGTAAAAATTCAAACTCTAATAAAAAGAGTATACTGGCAATGAACACACCAACAACAAGACCAACTACGGCAAATACTAAGTGTGATTTCAACATAGTTTTAGCAATTTTTTTATCTTCAGGCTCGACCTTTTCATCGTAATGTTGATCGTGAGGTGGAATTAGCCTTATGCTTTGTTTTACAAAGTTCTCGTCATTATTTAAAATATCAAAGGTTGCTTTAGCTTTATGTTCGCTGTTAAAAATACCGCCCACTTTAGTGGCTTTATCTCTACTGCTTATATTCGCTTTCATGGCTATTATCTCCGCATTAAATAAATAGTGGTTTAGTAAAACTACTAACACTAATTAATAAAAATTATTGATAATTGAAAATACGACTAATAAATTCACTTTATCATCATAAAAGCAGTTGCAAGACTAACACCAACTTGATTGACGAGTAATAACTCGACTCCCAAAGTAAATAAGCTTACGTGTAAATTAGAGGTGGAGGGGTTATCCTTTGTTTTTTAATACTTTTAGTACCTATTTAAATTCATCGATTATTCTAACCTTATTATTTTTGTTGCGAACTCTGCACTACAATAATTAATGTCCATATAAATCACCGTGTAGAATATACAAAAAATATTTCAAACCTCGAAGCAACTAAAAAGTAATAATTCAGTATCGCCTTGTTGATAAGCCTAGCTATCAACAAGGTGTTAAATTAATAGCATACCCTCGGAGTCAAGTTTTAGGATATATGGCTTTAAGTTAGCCTAAATAATTTGTATGTGAATACTTATAACTTCATGAAGGCCCGTTTTTTATTTCTTTGGATCTATGCTTAAATTACTGTGGATGAACCATGTGTTCAACCTCATGCCAGTTAATTTAGCAATCACTTTAATCACATAAAAGAAAATACCAATCATTGCCAACATAGACGTTATATTTAAAAAGCGCGATATTAGGTTTGAACTTGCAGGTAGAAAACGCCAACTACTTTCGTGGTTTGATATTGCAGGAATGAAGTCGGGAAAAGAAGGTATATATATCCACTCCGATCTATATGTTGCGCTACAAAAAAATAGAGTAAGCCAGCCTACCGACGAAGTTAATTTATTCGTGGCAGATGAAAATAAAGAGGCACTCACACAGCCATAAAATACTAAACAGCAGATCAGCTAGCTGGCTCTGCTGTTTGTATTAAGTACTTTTTATACTTTTGGGTAATTTGAAGGGAAAAACGCTTTTTTAGCGTCTTCATCAAACTCTTTTTTAAATGCTACATCAGTACCAATTACGCGTGCACGTGCAACCGCTGGGCGGCTATCAATGCTTTCAAACCAACGCTTAAGATTTGGATACGGTGCTAAACCTTCTTCGCCTAATACAACCGGTGCTTTATCGATCCAGCCCCAAGCAGAAACATCAGCAATAGTGTATGTATCACCCACAATAAAGTCACGACCTTCAAGATGTGTATCAAGTACTTCGTAGTGGCGCTGCGCTTCACGTAAATAACGGTTAACCGCGTAATCAAGCCCTTCTGGTGCCATATGTCTAAAGTGAACACTTTGCCCTGAATACGGACCTAAACCAGATGCGATAAACATTAACCACGACAGCATTTCAGCGCGGTCATCGCTCTTACCTTCTAGCTTTCCATATTTTTCAGAAAGGTACATTAAAATAGCATTCGAATCGAACACACGCGTTTCACCATCAACAATTGCTGGCGCTTTAGCGTTTGGATTAATTGCTTTAAATTCAGGTGTATGTTGCTCACCTTTTAAAGTATCAAGAGGAACAAGTTCAAACGGCAAGCCTGTTTCTTCTAAAAAGAGTGCAACCTTCATTGGGTTAGGAGTATGGTGAAAATAAAATTTAATCATGTAAAGTTCCTCAATAATTGAGCAACGATTAAAACATAGCTTGAGCGAGTGTTCAAATTAAGTTTTAACTAAGTAAAATACACAGTTAAAACGTGATTTAATTGTGAGTATTTCGTGATACTTCACTCTTAAAAATCACTTATGCTAGGGTGAATATTAGCCTTTTGAGTCATAACATGCTTTTTAAAACACTATCTCGTCCATTAATTATAGCGTTTGCTGGGTTAATAACTTTTTACTCTCAAAGCCAAGCAACAGAGCAAATAACTATTTCGAGTACCGCTAATCAAACTACCTTTTTAGAACTTTATACATCACAAGGCTGCAGTAGTTGCCCACCAGCTGAAAAGTGGATTTCAAAATTTACAGACGATGAAAAACTATGGACTGATTTAATCCCAATTAATTTTCATGTTACTTACTGGGATTATTTAGGATGGAAAGACCCATTTTCTTTCGCCTATTTCGACAAAAGACAACGTACTTATAAAGCACTCGGTAAAAGTCGTATTGTAGCAACCCCAGGATTTATGGTTAACGGCAGCGGGTGGCAAGGTTGGTTTTATAAGCAAGCTATTCCTGTAGCTAAAGCCCCTTATTTAGGTAATTTAAAAGCGACTATAAACAACAGTAAAATTAATCTCGAATACAATACTGTTAATACCAAAGATAATACTAACCAAAACTTAATAGCCCATGTAGCTCTGTTAGGCTTTGGCATAGAAACACAAATACACAGCGGCGAAAACGCAGGCCATAAGCTAAAACACGACTTTGTGGTTATTGGTTACGAGCAAAGTAACATGCAAACTAAGCAGCAATTATCATTAACTGACTTAACCCTGCCTCGCGCTAATAATGTATCGCCAACAAAGCAAGCCTTAGTATTTTGGGTATCTGAAAAAAGCGACCCTACCCCACTACAAGTTGCAGCCGATTGGTTTTAAAAATTACAGTTAATTGAATAAAATTACTAATTAACAACTCAGCGCGCAATAAATCTCCTTGTATATCAACTATAGAAAAAGGCTTTCAATAATTTAAAAACTAATGAATTAGCATTGTTATTACAAAGAATTTATTCTTTTTCATTGTGTGTATCTGTATAAAACATAAATAACATTGTATTTACATCAACTTTTGTTTATAAAGTAAGTTGAATGGACTCTTGAAATAAGTAATTGACTTATAAGTATAAAAATCAAGCGCCTATCAATAAAAACTTCTGCAATTATCTATATGGACAAAAATTTATGCGAATTAACCAAAGCCACATTAAAACAATTGTAATCGCTGCAATTACAGCTTCGTCTTTAGCTGGGTGTGCTACAACATCATCAAAAGTAATAGAAACACCAACTGTTGCTAGCTATAACACAACCTACTCAGGTGCAAAAAGCAAACTAGTCGTAGGTCAGTTTGTAAACCGTTCGAGCTTTCAAAATGGTATATTTGCATCAGGCCAAGACCGTTTAGGTAGCCAAGCAAAAACAACACTAATGAGCCACTTACAACAAACAAATCGCTTTAGTGTGCTTGATCGCGACAATATGGCAGCCCTTGCGGAAGAGGCAAAGTTAACAGGTACAAAACAAGTTCTTAGCGGTGCTAAATTTGTTGTAACTGGTGATGTAACAGAGTTTGGCCGTAAAGCCATTGGCGATCGCCAGCTTTTTGGTTTATTGGGTAAAGGTAAATCGCAAATTGCTTATGCTAAAGTAACGCTTAATGTTGTTGATGTTACTACATCAGAAGTTATTTATTCAGTGCAAGGTGCTGGTGAATACAGCCTATCAGAACGTGAAGTTATTGGTTTTGGTAGCACAGCTTCATACGATGCCACATTAAATGGCAAAGTACTTGACCTAGCTATTCGCGAAGTCGTTAACAAGTTAGTTACTGGTCTTGAAGCTGGCCAATGGGGCAATAAATAATGAAAAAGCTAATTACCTTAGCATTTGTTTGTATAGCCCTAACGGGTTGTAACTCAACGAAAGAACCTATTTACTATTACGGCGACTATAGCACTGCCGTATACGCCTATTTAAAAGCAGATGACGTAACAGCCGAAGAGCAAATTAGTATGCTTGAGCAAATTATTGCCGATGCCGCAAACAAAAGTAAGAATGTTGCACCTGGCTTACATGCTCACCTAGGTATGCTGTACTTTGAAACGGGTAATCCTTCATTAGGCACTACTCACTTCGAAACTGAGAAATCACTTTTCCCAGAATCAGTTCATTACATCGACTTCCTTCTAAAATCTGCGAAAGGCGCTTAATATGCTTAATTTAAAATCATACACAGCGATCGTATTAGTCGCATTACTCGCTGGTTGTGTTTCACCTCCACCAGCACATGACTACACAGCATTTATACAAGCAGACCCTCACTCAGTTATTATTTTACCTCCGCTAAATAATACACCTGAAGTAATTGCACCATACAGTGTGATGACTCAAATGGTCGCGCCTATAGCTGAGTCCGGTTTTTATGTTTTTCCTGTTGCTTTAGTTGATCAAACCTTTAAAGGTAATGGCCTCACTGTTGCAAGCGACGTACACCAAGTACCGGTGAATAAATTACATGAAATTTTTGGTGCAGACTCTGCGCTTTACATCACTATTGAAGAATACGGTACTAGCTATGTTGTAATTTCTAGCGAAACAGCTGTAACTGTGTCAGCCTCACTAGTTGATTTACGCACTGGCGAGCAATTATGGCAAGGTAAAGCAAGAGCCTCTTCAGCTGAACAACAAAGTAATGGCGGTGGTGGCCTTGTAGGTATGCTTGTTATTGCAGCAATCAATCAAATTGCTGAAACGGTAACCGATAAAGGCTTTGAAATCGCAGCAATGACTTCAACACGCTTACTTTCTTCAGATGTTTACAACGGCTTATTATATGGACCTCGTTCACCTAATTATGGCCAACCAGCACCAAGCGAAAAGAAAAAATAACTCTTATTGTTATTAACCTAAAGCTTTAAAAGGCCGAACCATTAAATGAGATTCGGCCTTTTTAATAACAGCTTACTCAACTAAAAAGCTTAGCAAAGTTACTTTTAAGTATTTAGAGCAGATTTTAAAATACGAGTTTAAAAACCAATATTAGTCACAATAGAAAAAACATTTCAAAAAAGTAATAATAGAGTAGCAAAATGCAATGTCTTTTTTTTAGCCGGTTCTACATGTTAAAGTTGTCATTATCACTAAATTACTCTTATAGTGAATCTATATAAATATTGAGCAATACTATGATAAAAGCACAAATACCAGCTGACGAAGAATCTAGATTAAAGGCACTTTACGAGTATGAAATATTAGATACTGAAGCCGAAAAAGTATTTGATGATTTAACTCAACTTGCTTCTGATATTTGTGAAGCCCCCATATCACTTATAAGCTTAGTTGATCCACGAAGGCAGTGGTTTAAATCAAAGTATGGTATCGATGTAGACTCCACCGAAAGAGATATCGCATTTTGCTCTCATACAATACTGCAAGACCAAGTATTTGAAATACAAAACGCTCTACTTGATGAACGTTTTTATGATAACCCCCTAGTAACCAGCGATCCAAACATTCGGTTTTATGCGGGCACACCGCTAGTTACACCTAGTGGCAGCACAATTGGTACATTATGTGTTATCAGCGACCAGCCAAAAAAGCTAACTCAAACACAAATTAACGCACTGAAAATACTTGGCAAAGAAGTTATTGCACAACTTGAGCTCAGGTTAAACAACAGAAAGCTGGCCACTGCATTAAAACAACAACAAATACATAATAAAAATCTTGAAGAACTAAAAAAAGAAGCTGATACAGCTAACACTCTAAAAGGTCGATTTTTAGCAAATATGTCGCACGAGCTAAGAACCCCGCTGCACGGCATTTTAAATTTAGCTGAGTTTGGACTAGCAGAAACTTCAAATATAGAAAAAGATAACGCCCTAAAAAGTATTTTAAGCTCCGCGAATATACTCTCAAATATTGTAAATGACATTTTAGACTTTTCAAAAATTGAAGCGGGTAAATTAAATATTGAGAATATTAACTTTAACTTGAGCGAAGTCATTAACAATGTAATTAATCCACTAATGAAACAAGCCACAGATAAAGGCATAAAATTTATTCCATCTATAGATAAAAATATCGCTACAACCCTAAAAGGCGACCCTGTCAGAGTTTCTCAAATTTTAAATAACTTATGCTCAAATGCGATTAAATTTACACAACAAGGTCAGGTAGAGTTTAAAGTCACTGTAAAGGAGAATCTTTTAAACACGCAAAATATTGTATTTGAAATAATCGATACGGGTATTGGTATTAGTAAAGCTGCGCAGCAAAATCTATTTCAAGAGTTTCATCAGGCCGATTCATCTACATCTAGAAAGTACGGGGGCACGGGACTTGGTCTCTCCATTTGCACCAAGCTAAGTGATTTAATGAATGGCAAAATCAACTTCACGAGTAAAGAAGATAAAGGTTCTGTATTTACTTACCAACAAAGCTTTGAAACATCAGAACTCGATGAATTATTAAAACCAAATAAAGAAATAACCGATTTACAAGGGTGTACTATTTTGGTTGCCGAAGACAATAAAGTAAATCAAGTTGTCGTAAGTAAAATGCTACAAGCTCATAATGCGAAAGTAATATTTACCGAAAATGGCAAAGAATGCGTTGATTACTTTTTTGCCAACCATGTTGATTTAATTTTTATGGACATTCAAATGCCAGTGATGGATGGAGTGCAAGCCACTAAGATAATTAGAGAGCAACAAACAGGTAAAACAACGCCAATTATTGCCATGACAGCCAACACCATGAAACCAGATATTGAACACTATTTAGATATTGGTATGGATGGCTATTTAACGAAGCCATTTAATAAAGATCATTTAAATAGCTTGCTCAATGTTTATAATCCAAAAAACTCAAATCTCAAAAATTTAGCAGTTAAAGTTAGTAACCCAAACATTACGAGTGAACGTAAGCTAAAACAGATATGCAATGAGCTAAAAAAGTTAATTTCAAATGCCGACAGAGTCAGTCTATGGTTGTTTAATCACGACTATACTGCCATTAATAGCTTAATTTGCCTTGATGAAAAAAATGAGATAGTAAGTAATGCAGTTTTAAAAGCTGAAGACTTTCCTGCATACTTTGACTATATTTTAGAGCATAAAGTATTAGACGCATCAGATGCGAGAAACCACGAAATCACTAAAAACTTAACCAAGGTTTATTTTGAACCATCAAACATTTACTCCTTGCTTGATTACATCTACTTTATTGATAACAAACCGCTAGGTGTTATTTGTTGTGAAAGTGTTGGCTCAAAAATTTCATGGAGCCATGCAGATAAACTGTCACTTATTAAAGTAGCTGATGTAACAACCTTGTTTTTATCCAAACAGTTGAAATCATAGTAGCTACTTTGACTTATTAAGCATCGCTTTTAAATCGGCAAATGGAGAATGCGTTGCAGCCTCAACTTTTCGCTCTGTAGTCGACCCGCCATACATAATATGTTCGTGGTATTTATTGTGCTCATTGTCGTGGCAATAAATACACAATAACTCCCAGTTACTGCCATCCTCTGGATTATTACTGTGGTTATGATCTATATGATGCACCGTTAACTCACGTAAATTAGAGTACTCAAACTCGCGGGCACAACGCCCACATACCCAAGGGTACAATCTTAAGGCTTTAATTCGGTAACCTTCCTCTTGCTTCACATAAGCCTGAGGTACTGCGTTATTCTTACTCATAGTATTCCTGGTAAATTTACTATTTCGGTGATCAATACTAAAAAAACTTAATTACTGACAAATCACCAAAAGAAGTATCTATATGCCGGCCTGTTTGCTCCCACGCACGTAGTACGACCATAAGTTTTTTATTGTCGGAAGTCCAAGAAATTCCACCGCCGTATGCTTCAACTTTTTCGGCCCCCGAATCTTTTAACCCCAGCCCAGGGTTTGTGTTTTGAATATGCCCTTTACCTACTTTGTATTCAGCAAATACGTGAACATTATGCGGTAACGAAAATGATAAAAGCGAGCCAATACTCGCCCCATACGAATTAGAAATTAACTTAGTGACATGTGGTGCAGACGAATTTAAAAAGTCAGCCTGAAACACAATATTATCTTTGTTCTCAAGAGATACATGCTTGAAAGACCACGCGCCAACAATACTTAACGCCACGTCAAACTTGTTACTTAGCTTTGGTCTGTTAAGAAAAAAGTGCTCAAACAAAGACTCTTTATTATTGAAGGTATAAAAGTTGTGTTGGCCAGATAGCTCAAACTTGGTTGAACGTGTATTTTGCGAGAAAATTTGATCCGTTTGATTGCCGCTTAAATTGCTAGCCGTGCTTTGCAGCCCTTCAAGCGTTTGATAGTTAAATGTGATTTTAGAATTTTTAAATTTTCTATACGAGAGCAGTATATCTTGTGTTTTTGTTTCAATATCATCTTCAAAAATATCGGCTGAGTAGCCAATTTCAATGTCGTTAATATCAAAAAACACACCCACACGCTGGTTATTTATGGGCTCTAACGAAAACAGTGTTTTTTGATTACTCCCCGCCAAGTTATCGTATATTAGCGCGTGGCTAGTGCTTGGATTTGAAATAGTGGTTCGTACCGATTTTAAGTCGAAGTCGAAAGCCAATACAGCACTGGATTGAAATGCCGCTAAAACAGCAAAGCCCACAATAACCAAGTAATTACGATTCATTAAAAACACTCAAAAATTAATTTGTATTAGAGTAGCGTTTTTTTCACCTTAACTTATCACAAAAGATTAACAATTGATGAAAACTTTAAATAATGCGCTTTATGCCATTTTTTGAGGTGCTTTCAAGGTCAAACTCATTCACATGGTTAATCAGCTCAGGGAAAAACTCTAAAAAAGTAGCCTCTAGTTCGTCGTAGTTACGCGTTATATCATCAGCAGCGCCCGCAAAGGTGTTCGTAAAACGAATGCGTTTGGCTATGTTATCAAGCGCAAGCCCTACTCCCTCAACGGTTTCGTACTCTTTAAACCAATCATTTTTAGTCATACTTGTTACAACATGCTGCATTCGCGTTGGCATAACAGGTATACGGTTATTTAAAAGCTGATAGCTGGTGTACTTAAAATCACTTAAAGGTTGCTTGCTAAATCGTTGCCAATGCACAATTAAAAAATGATCAAACACCACATCAATAGCTACACCAGCAAAGCGCTTACGCTCGGGTGAAAAGTACTGCTTAGCGTGTTTTACTGCGCGGTGAGAGTCGGTAAATTTATCGACTAAATAGTGGTTATCGAGCCCGTTTATAACCGTGTTTGGTAAGTGTTCTATATGCCTTTTACCACCAAAGTCGCCCAACAAGTTCCCAAAGTGAGAATCGGCTGTAGGCTGTGCTAAATAAAGATGAGCTAAATAATTCAAAGTGTTCTCTGATTGGCTAATACAAACAAATAATAACGCAAATTTAGACCAAACTCACATTCGTGTTTAAAGCAGTACTTATGGTTTTGCTTACCAGTTTTTACTCAAACATAATGCAAAGTATTGTATAAACAGCGCAACTATAATACGAGTATATAAAAAGCCGCTATATCAGCTACAGCGGCTTTTTAATGCGTTAGCTTTGTTATTAGTTTGATCAAAGCTAGTTACTCGACTTTACCCAATTTCCATTATCATTTTTGCTATAACTGTTTTTAACCGCTGACCAAGCTACTTTGTGCGCTGTTGTTTCGCGGTCATCATCGTTTATTCTATCGCTTGGGTCTTCATAGGTATCCCATGCACTATTAAACGCCTCTTGATATATCTCTTGAGCATGTTTAGGTAAGTTACTTTTTACCGACTCAGGTAGTTCGTCACGGTTTTTATATGGCATAACTTTCTCCTTATATTTACTCAATTACACCACAAGCAACACGTTTGCCACCGCCACCTAATGGCTTTGGCTTATCTGCATAGTTATCACTTCCTTCATGAATCATTACTGCGTGTTTTTTAAGTTTTTCAAGCGTGAGCCTTGGCGCTAAAACAGGTGATTTAGCTTGGCCACTTTCATTTACATACAACGCCGGTAAATCGCCTAAATGGCCATCTCCCCAAGGAGAATCGTGATGCTCGCTAGCTTTTGGGTCGAAATGCCCACCAGCGGCGCCTCCCGGTACAACCTTATCGCCTTTTTTCTTGGGTTCACAACTAGCAAATTGGTGAACATGAAAACCATGCTGCCCCGGTGTTAAACCTTTTAAACTTGGTGAAAAAACAACACCTTTATCATTTTCTGTTAGTGTAATAGTGCCTAGTAATTGCCCCTGGCCCGACTTAGTAACTTGGTGCATTTCAACGTTTACATTAGCCAGTGCACTATTTTGTAGTAACACGCTGGTAAATAATATTGCAAAAGCAGGTTTTAAAACGCGGTTTAAACTTCTTTTAGTTTTTGAATCAAACTGCAAACAATTCATCATCATCTCCTGGCTTAGTATCAAATTAATAAAACAATATCGCTAAATTAAGCGGCTATTAAACAAGTAGTTTCAATGTCCATACCAGTCCTATGTGTAAACGTAAATTTATGTTTTTTTAGTCGCAATCTATTGATTAGAAGTCATTTTAACTAAACATCTATTTAATTAATGAGCTAACTTTTACTCAAAGATTAAGTGAAAACCAAGGCATATTTACAAAGTAAATGGCAACTTTACAAAGCTCGTGAGAAAAAATTACCAACATCCCTACCAAAAAAGACAAGTCAAGTGAAAAAGAGGATCTTAAAGAGGCTGTTATTACTTAGGCGGTAGTCTCGAGGGTTGGTGTTGGTTGAATGGCCGTACGTTATGAATTAAAGAAGCGCCAATCTAAATAAGCCTTCTAAGATACTCTTCACGCATTATATCTATAAGGGGTATTTATTTTTTATAATCAAAGCATGTTTAAAACCAACCCGCTTATATATGGGTCCATTTAATGACAAAAAATTACGTTATCAAATTGTTTTATATCAGAATTTTTAACCCAGTTAGCGTAAGATTTAATCCTTAAAATTAATTAAGTATTATTGCTTGGCACTAAAAAGCGAGCACAAAAAAAGGTGAAACCAAGTTTCACCTTTTTAATTAATTAGCTAGCGTTACGCTGTAGAAACGTTACTTGCACCTGCATTGTTAAGTATTTCTTCAATAGCATTTTTGTTGTCACTATCGTACTTAACACCAATTAATATAGAGCCTTTTTCAATGGCATCTTCATAATACTTAATTTCGTGCTCAGGGATAAACGCACCAATTGCGGCACCTAAAGTACCACCTACTGCGGCGCCTGCGCCACCAGCAGCAAATGCAGCGACTAATGGTCCGGCAACTAATAAGCCTGTACCACCTGTTGCTACAGTCCCTACGGCAGTGAAACCACCAATAATTGCAGCAAGAATACCACCCGAAGCCGCGCCAATAAGGCCGCCTTCAGAAGCTTTAGTACCTTCGTCTACAGCAAAATCTTCCTTTGCGTATGAGTCGTTGGCTACAATACTTATATCAGCTTCATTAATACCTAAAGCTTCTAATCTATAAATTGCGAGTGTTGCTTGTGATGCACTTTCGAATAACCCAGTAATAACGGTACTCATAATAACTCCTTTATTTATTTAAGAAAATACACTTACTACCAAGCAAAACTTAAACCAAGTAAATTATTATTTAAAATCAATAATATAAAACAAAACCCCGTGCTAACACTCTTATTATTAGAGTAAAAATTGCCAAATTTTGTAAAAAACTCCTACCCACATAAACAAACTTAATAACAAGCAATATGCAGTTTTAATATAAATATATTTACAAAAGGAAAATTTATTACTCAGACCATGTAATTTCGGCTAATTGGTTAGTCGCTGTTTGGTGAATAATCAGCCCGTTATTCCCCATGCGCATATGCCTAATTAAACCTGAGAAAACCCCCTCTTTACTAGGAATTTGCCAGCTTTGCATGGTTTCGGTATTAAGGTCGAACCTTACTAAGGTTTCAGGGCGTTTGGCTGACTCGTTAAACCAAATGGCGTTATCGGCATATTCAATTGCATACGGGTGACTATTTTCACCACTGGGATTATCCCACTGCGTTATTTTACCGTTTTTAGGGTTATAGCGGCCAAGTTTACCCATACCAGAGTTAACATAAAAAACCATATCATCAGGCGTAATGGCTAATCGCCTAGTATGCGTTTTAGCGCCTGAGAGTTTAATCTCACTAAGCTCCATGGTATTTTTATCAACTTTAACCAAACAGTTACTACCATTACACGACACCCACGGCGTGCCTTTTGAATCAAGCTTAATACCATATGGCCGTGAGCCTTTAGTGGGTAAAGTAGCCAATTGAATATCGCCAGTTGTAGGGTCTAGCTTGCCAATCATATTACTGTGCTGCAGGGTAAACCAAAATATACCTGCCTCGTCAAATACACCGGTATGCGGGTCGCGGGCGTTTTTATCGGGCATTTTATACACTTTGAATTTTTCGGTTTTTAAATCTAAATATCCAACCGTGCCATTTTTATTACCTAAAAACCAAGGAGTTTGATTTTTATCAAGCGACACACTGTGCGCATAGGTACCACTTGGCAGTGTGTACTCTTTCATATCGCCGGTTTTAGGGTCTAACCTGCCTAAAATATTACCCCACTGGCCAACCCACCAAATGAGACCGTTTTTACCTTGTACCGGATCGCGAGCGCGCTGCCCAAGAGTAGGCACTTGCCAGTACTTAAAGCTAAGCTTTAAATCGCCCGTAACAACCTTAGACTCGCGCTTGTTATTAACAGGATAATGCTCAGCTAAATAAGCGCTTATATCTTTACTAAGCGCAGTACCCTCGCCCGTATCCACCATATAGCTTATTAATGTTTGCCAGTCCTGCTGACTATAACCCGCGCTACTCTCAAGGTTATTTAAACTATGGCAACTAGCACAAAGCTGCTCAACTAGCGGCCCTTGCTCGTTACTAAGCACAGTTACCGGTGCAGCCAAAGTGCCCGACACAGCCATTACCGCAACGTATTTATTAAATAAAAATCGATTTTTACTCATAACGCCCTCCCTTGTTTTTTAATATTAAAGCATAGGGCGAAGGTGTTTACTATATGTACAGATAAGCCAACTAGAAGGTAAGTTAATTTGCTGAGTAAATGCCTCAAAAATAGACCTGAGCACAGTGGCACGGCTTTACGTTGGTTATTTAGCTGATGCTTAAGTGTGATTTAAAACGACTAAATTACACAAAGAGAATAATAGCCACTTAAAAAACCTGATTTAAAGTCTTCAGAGTCTATCGGTATGTAAATTGCTGGTACTACTGTTCTTACTTAAAGAGTTACATATTGATAACTCACGCTACAACTAAATAATCGAGGGTAATATGAGTAATAAACAGCTAATTACGACGATAGGTATAGGTCTGGCCGCTGCATCAGCAGGTATGTTAACAAGGAAAACTTTACAAAAATCGTGGGAAAAGGTTACCAACGAACCAGCACCAAAAGATAGACCAAGCGAAGAAACCGATCTCAAAGAGGCCGTTACATGGGCAGTAGTCTCAGGTATTGGTGCGGGTATTGCAAGAATGGCCGTACGTTATGTACTAGACAGGCGCCGATCCAAATAAACCGACCCAATTAATACCTCTTATAAGTATTAAGCGCGTAATGCGTTGAGGCTCTAAAAGCGGCTTGCGACAACCACTCCCTAGTTGTTGCAAGCAACTTGGCAAAACCCTAGGGCGCCTTCCGACATCCCCTCCAGATTTTAAGCTGATACACTCTATTAAACATTAACTCCCTTTCAAAGTTGTTGCCTGCCTACAAGCTTGCGTATAATGGCCACATTCCGGCTGCATTTTTTAGCCGCTAACTTGGATTTTATTAATGAAAAAACTCTCTGCAGTGCAAATAAAGCAGCAAGCACTTGTGCTAAATACAGCTGAAAAATTAGAAGAACAAGGCCGCGCTGAGCTCCCAGGTATGCTGCAATGCTGGTTTGATGTGGAATATCACTTATTTCCAAGTACACTACTGCTGTGCTTTCAGTTTGAAAACGAGCAAGCTTTAGCAGCCGCAGAGCCAGATTTATTAAAGTGGCAAAAGCGTTTAAGCGGCGCAATGCTTAAAAAAGGCGTTATTTTAAAAGATATGCGTAAACACTTAGTGTTTACCTTAAAAGGGCCTGATGATTAAAGAGGAAGGTTTAAAACTATATTTTGGCTGCGCTCGTGTAGCCGAAGCGCATAAAACCATAATGAAAAGCCGCTGCATTACTGCAGCGGCTTTTTACTATTATGAGAGCTTAAAGTAGAGCCCATAAAGATCAATTTTGGCTCGGGGATTTTTATTAGCCGATGATGCCAATTGGTCGTTAAAAAATACGAATGCACTGCAAAAGCAAATATCAGTCGATTCAACGTTAATTGGTTGCTCTTAGTTAACAATCGTAGGATAGTAAATTACACATAAAACAATCGCTTTATATTAGGAGTATCATGATCAAAGTATTACTAGCGACCAGCTTAATTGCCTCTTCATTCGCTGTTTTAAGTAACCCTTTAACTGTTGAAGAACAGCGCATCAACAAAGCCCAAACAGCTATGCCAAGTGTTTTAAAAGCATTTACCCCACAAATATCAAGTTTTGAACAACAATTTAAAAAATTAAACGACTTTAAAAGTGCAAAAATATTAGTGCAAAGCTTTAGCTTTGAACTGTGGGAAAACGCCAAGCAACGCATAGTAAAAACCAACAATTACGACGACCGAGAGCTCTACTGGGCACGCCTGCTTTCAAGCAAAGTAATACGCACAACGTCACCTAAGTTTTCAATTACGCAGGCTCAACTAAATACTTTATTAACCCTACTTGAGGAAGGCAGCAGAGGACGTACCGACCTTGCTTTTTCATCAGGCAGCACTAAAAAAATATTACTTACAGGCTTTGACCCATTTTTACTTGATAGAAATATAAACCAAAGTAACCCCTCAGGTGTTGCAGCGTTATTACTCGACGGCCAAGTTATTAATTACAACGGCGTGAGCGCAGAAATAAACACCGTTATGGTGCCTGTACGCTACGAAGACTTCGATCAAGGCATAATAGAATCGCTACTTGCCCCTTACTACGCACTTAATAATGTAGACATGGTAGTCACCGTAAGTATGGGCAGAACAGAGTTTGATTTAGAACACTTTCCGGGTAAACGTCGCAGTGTAACCGCCCCCGATAATGCCAACATTGTGTATGGCGGAACGCAAACAAGCCCAGTAATACCAAAACTTAATGGCCGACCACTCCCGGGCAACGAGTTTGTAAAATTTAGCTTGCCTGTAAGTTACATGCAACAAGCCAAAGGCCCTTATAAAGTTATCGACAATCACGAAGTCACCACGCTTGAAAAAACCTATAAAGCGGGTTCGTACGGCGAGCTTAAAAATAGTATTGCAGTTAATGGCGGCGGCGGTGGTTACCTGTCTAACGAAATATCGTACCGAAGTATTCGCCTGCGCGATGCGCTTAATTCAAGTATACCTACAGGGCATATTCATACCCCACGTATACAACAATTCGAACCTGAAACAGAAGCTAAAATAGTAAAACAAATAAAGGCAATGCTAGAGCACAGCTTAGTAGCGCTATAGTTTAGAACTACCAAATTAAGCGCATAAAAAAGGGCAATAACATTGCCCTTTTTTAAATGGGGTTACTAGGTGCAGGCTTTGCATTTTTCCTTAATCACAAAAGGCAAAAAGAAAGACCTAACCTTGCTGATTCTGGAATATCTAGCGCAACTAAACGTTTTAACCTAACCCTAAATTAATTGCCCAACAACGTTAACGCTATTATGGGCGATAATTGGAAATACCAAGCTTCCCGTTCGCTCTCTTAGCCACAGTAAAATAAAACCATAACCTCCAGTTAATAAAATAGAGGTCAACGAAAAATACCACTCGCCATCGCTAAACATAACGCCGTGCACCAAGCCAAATAATAAAACTAAAAGTAATCCACCTATATTTATCGGCGCGCTTACCAAACTGTATCGCTTAGATACTATTGCCAAAGAAATACAAAATAGTAAGACCCCTCTAAACATCGGCTCTTCGTCAAACCCTGGCATGGTTGCTTGATAAAGTAATGTTTCTAAATCATAGCGAGGCTCTCCACTCCAGAACCATGAAACAATGACTTGGAGAATTACAAACAAGCACAAAACAATGAAAGCAGGTTTTAAAGAGCCTTCACTTTGTTTGAAAGTAAAACCAGCATCAGCAATACGAAAGCCATGTTTATATTTCGCTAAGGCTAGGATTACACCTCCCCACAGGATAATTACTGCTATTTTACCTGACCAATTCCAAGCCATATCAGTAAAAAATATATCTAAAGGAATAACCTCGGCGCCTCTAAATAAAGCAAAAACGTAACACGTAAAAATGCCTAATGAGATTAAAGACCACGTTATATTTATATCGACTCTATTAAATGCTTTTAATGTTAAAGCTAAAATTAATATAACGCCGACATTTGCAAATACGGCTATGAATGCATCTTCCATGTATACCTCTTTAGTAAGGGCACATTGCTTCTTACTTTTATTATTGTTTTGAGTAGTACCTAATATTAATCCCAAATGAGATAGCATTAAACAACTATTTAATTAGTAAAGTAGTCTTAGGCTTTAAATAACAGAGGCGTATTTGGTGAGTTCTTGTAAACGCAGAAGACCAAAGTAAAAGAAGAAAATAATAAAACAAATAAAGGCAATGCTAGAGCAAAGCTTAGTCGCGCTATAGTTTAAGCATGTAATAAAGGGCAATAATATTGCCCTTTATTTTCTCATGCACTCTCCCACGGTTAATCACATGGTAAACGCATTCTTAAACTCTGCTCGCAGTGGTCTCGACAGAGTAATTAACTCGATGAGCAATAAACTAAAAAGCTAGGTATTTGATGTCTAGTCAAAATTTAGTGCCTTTGGTTCCACTAGAAAGTCGACTTGCTGCACAAATGTTATGGGGCTTTGGGGATCTGCAAGAAGGCTAAATCCTTTTACCATGCTATAGAAATTATTAACCCCTCGCAGGGCGCTGAGCTTACGGGTAGCGGGAGGGGTGTTGTTAAGGCTAATAATAGAGATTAAAAGTATAATTTCAAGATATTTGTAGTTTAGGCTGATATTGGTACTAAATGATGGCTGAGGCGTAAGCCAAGAGGTGCATATTGATACCAATCAACGTGATGACTACTTGGTCTTTTCGAATAAAGAGTTCAAGAAAACACAGCTGTCTGCTTAACCGTAACTCTCTATTGGGCGACCCCATTGGTTTTCTTTGGTTTAAAGTTTTAGGTGGGGAGTATTTATCTAAAAGTACTATTTAAGTAGACCTGAAACAAAAAAGGTTAGCTTATTTAGCTAACCTTTTTAGTGACCCTAATCATATAATTTATAAAAACCACTTAGGGTTGGTATTCAATTTAATAACTAGTTATTTTATGGGTATCTAGATATCCCACTCTGGAGAATTTAACATAGTAACTCCTTATGAACAGATTATTCTGTCTATTGACGCTAATACTAAAGAGATATTTTTTTCTGTCAACTATAAAATACCTCTTTAGTAAAGATGCAAGATAACCTAACTAATGTCAATCTATCCGTTTCAACTTAATAGATCTTTAACACGAGTAAGTACCTTTTTGTCAATTCTAGACCCACCTTTAATATTACTTTCTAAACTGAGCTTTTCTATTCTTTTAGCAACATTGACAGCCTTTAGCGTATCATCCAAGAATAGATAACAGTTCATCAAAGTATCTAACTGTTGTATATTCTGACTATTTTCAAGCTGTGTATTTTCTGCAATGAAAGTATAATTATCCTCTATAAATTTTAAGTATTTCTCATTGTTTCCCTTAAGGTTTTTGAAGTGAACAATCTCTAGAGCATAAAATATAATATTATTTATTAGCTTTAATTTGTGCTCAAAAGTTAAAGTTGGAATATTAAGCGCAGGTTGTGTTTGAAGAAAAGCTTGATCTAAAAAAGCGCGAACTCTAATTGATTCTGGTGCTGTATTGTAAATATCATTTGCTTCTTTCCAGTATGCAAATCCTAATAATATACATAATCCGACATCAAGTTTTTTCAGTTCAATCTCAGGTAAGCATACTCTTTTCTTTTCTAAAGTAACATTTTCAAGTTTTGAAATTATTCTACGACACGTTTTAAGTTGCTTTCGCCCCTCTTCAAACTCTTTCAAACGAATGTATGACTGCCCCATCCTAAATCTTATAACGGGATAAGCAGAATAAGTTTTAATTAGTTCTTTATAAATAATTAGTGCTTTTTCTGTCTCAGAGCTATCTGATGTAGATAATCTACATAGAGCTTCGTCCATTTTAATGTAGTAGTAGTAAGTCTTAAAATAACTTTCTTTTTGAATTGAAGTATTAGATAAAGTCTGCTCAAGTAATTTACTAAAACTTTCTGCCGCATTTAAATATAGTTGGCTGCGATTAGATGAGCTTTCAGCTGCAGCTCGTTCTTCTCTCACTTTCATATAATCATCAATTATATTTTTAGGTACACCTTCTACGGTTAAGTTATCCGTTATTAATTCATCTGTATCTAGAGGTTTAACAGTCCGTTCTTCTAATTGTGTTTCAACAGCCAAATCTCTAATGTTATCAGCATACTCTGAGCATGCATCGACAAACTTTTTCATTGTTAATAGATTTTTTTGAACATGAAGTGGGTTTGCGATAATCTCTTCAGACTTACCTTCTCGACTCTGGTAACCATATTTATGGTCAAGTTCGCCCCAGGCATCCTCGAAGACTGTTCTAATTTGAATTTCTATCGGAATTTTATAATCAACCTTAAAATCGGGTACACCAACATCCATACAAGCTACTAAATGTATGCTTGAGTATCTTGCGGCGCTTGGCTCTTTTTTTATATTTTGATATGAAAGCAGCTCAAATGAGTTTATTTTTTGATCGGCCTGACTAATTATATTGTCATTTGTTATAGAAGGACTATAGATTATAGCCTCCTTCAAACTATTTTTGACAAATGGAATTGGGTTATAAGGCATTTGATGGGTAACGAGTGAAAGAATTATATCTATAACATCAATCATATCTTGTCGAAAAAGAGTAACAACTCTTAGACCTAATACATCAGTTATATCCTCTAAATTATACTCTGGTTTCTTTTTCCTTTTAATTTCAACTTTTGAAATTAGGCTTTTCCAAGTCTTTACCCTAGATTTATATGCATAGCACTTATCGCGCAAATTACTAGTTTTAAGTATTTCTAATAATTGATTCTCAGCTGCTTCTGCTGAATGCGATATTTCGGATGCGAAAAACTTTTCTTCACTCATTAAACTGTCCATATTAAACCCTATAAATAGCTTGGAACTCCCTTCACATATTTAGAGTTATTAGCGTATGATTATGAAATAAGCATACATAACTTTTATTTAAAAAAGAAGTTACATGAAATTTTTCTCTTTTAATTTTATGTATTTATTCAAATTATATTAGAACTAAAATTAAATTGGCTTATCTAAACTAGAGCACCAATCTCACGTTTAACACCCTTCCTCGTCATCACGCCCTGAAAATAAGCAATTGATGAGTAATTCATTTCATGGATGAAATGAAAGCCATGCTTGCACATGGATGTGCTTTCATGGCGTTTATGTTCACATCAATTGTGGTTTTGAAGGATTAAGCGTGATGCTCGGGTGCGCTGAGAGTGTCCAGAGAGGGACCAGCGGCAGCCCCTCTTTGGCTGCTGTCGCCAGCGCGACAAAACCTTGAATAAGGTTTTTTAATTTCTAGAAGTGCCAAACGTATTCGCGCTATCTGTAATAGTAACCTCAAACACCTATTTAAATACTTATTCGGGCTGCCGCCCGCGCGTCAGCAAGCTAAACGCCTACAATAAATAACACATACTCTTGGCTTTTGAGCGAGTAAGTATATTTGTGATTCGTTGGGTTTCGTTACACTCTACCCAGCCTAGAGGAACTACAGAGAGGTGCAGGTCTTGTTTCTTGCCAAGACCAAACACCAACCTCACGTTTAACACCCTTCCCCGTCATCACGCCCTGAAAATAAGCAATTGATGAGTAATGCATTTCATGGATGAAATGAAAGCCATGCTTGCACATGGATATGCTTTCATGGCGCTTACGTTCACATCAATTAATTATTTGAAGGAAATAGCGTGATGCTCGGGTGCGCTGAGAGTGTCCAGAGAGGGACCAGCGGCAGCCCCTCTTTGGCTGCTGTCGCCAGCGCGACAAAACCTTGAATAAGGTTTCTAATATTTAAAAGTACGAAACGTATTCGCGTTATAGGTGATGATACCCTCAAACACCTATTCAAATACTTATTCGGGCTATCGCCCGCGCGTCAGCAAGCTAAACGCCTACAATAAATAACACATACTCTTGGTTTTTGAGCGAGTAAGCATATTTGTGATTTGTTGGGTTTCGTTTCCCTCTACCTAGCCTATGAAATTTGTGTTGTAAGGCGAAAGTTAAGTGCTTTCATCACTTTAAAAATCGTTTCCCAACGTGGCTTGGTTTTACCGTTAACTGCTTTATATAAGCTTTCACGGTTTAACCCCGTTGCTTTAGCAATATCACTCACGCCATGTTTTTTTACTAATAAGCCAAGTGCTTCAATAAAGGTATTTGGATCATCATCAGCTAAACACTCTTCTAAAAATGTATTAATTTCTTGCTGTGTTTCCATATAGTCAAACGGGTTAAAATCTGATGTTTGTAGCGTCATAGTAATTACTCCAATTCACTTAAAAGAACTTTTGCTTTGGTAATGTCTTTACCTTGTGTGCCTTTGTGGCCACCATTGAGTAGTAAAATAATCTCATTGCCTTGGATTATGTAATAAACACGATAGCCTTTCCCTACGAAAATTCGCATTTCAGATATGCCACCACCAACAGATTCACTATCGCCAAAATTACCATTTATGGCACGTGTAATACGTTTAGCTATTGCCATAAAAGCTTGACGATCTTTGAGCTTTTTAAGCCATTTATCGAACTCGTCGGTTTTCTTAATACGATATTTCATTAAACAATTGTAGCCCAAAGGCTACATGCGTGCAATTTTATTTAAGGGATACCGAATTTTGATTTAACAATCAACGCGTCAGCAAGCTAAACGCCTACAATAAATAGCACATACTCTTGGCTTTTGAGCGAGTGAATATATTTGTAAATTGTTGGGTTTCGTTTCACTCTACCCAACCTTGTATCTCTTCTTGATGAGTGTTTAGCTAGCACTTGTCACATCGGGAAGACAGTGAGCTCGTACCCAACCAGAGTGTGAAAATGCTGTGACGTAGATTGAGCCCTGACTTCCTAACCTCCATTAAACTGAATGGTATCCTAGCGCCCCAACTAAGGGTGACGCTGCATGTACAAGGGGAGTAGATAGAGATGAAAGCTTTTATTGGCATTGATGTGGGTAAAGAAAAGTTAGATATTTCCTGGCTACGCGATGTAGTCAAAAGTAAAAAGAAAACGAAGATTTTTAAAAATAACCCGAAGGGCTATCAAGAGTTAGTTGCCTGGTTGATAAAGAATACAAATTTAGAAGCACAAGATATTGTTATTACAACAGAGCCCACAGGTGTTTATAGCGAGCCGCTGATGTATTTCCTATATGAGCAAGGATTTATTTTATTACATGTAAATCCTGGTAAAGCAAAACAGTACGCAAGTTCATTAGGGCTTGTCCATAAGACAGACAAGTCAGACGCCACAATGCTTGCTCGTTATGGTCATGACCAACAGCACTCACTTTTAAGTTGGCAGCCTGAGCCTGTTGAAGCGAGAGAGTTAAAAGTAATGACGCGTAGACTTGAAGCACTTGAGCAAGACTTACGTCGCGAAGAAAATCGTTATGAAGCTGTTGGTTTCTCAGGTGCATCTACTCGAGTTACTCAGTCAATTGAAGATATGATAGCTGTACTAAAAACTGAGATGGGTAAGCTAAAAAATGACATTGATGAGCATATTGATAGACACCCACAATTAAAAAAGAACCGCCAATTACTTCAAAGTATCAAAGGTGTTGGAGAGGTAATATCACGTATGATGGTGTCCTTGATGGCATGTAAACAGTTTAAAAATGCCAAGCAATTAGCTTGTTACTTAGGCTTAATACCTAAGCTTAATGAGTCAGGCAAACGGGCTGGAAAAACAACCTTAAGCAAAGAAGGGCCTGGGTATATAAGGGCTAAATTGTATATGGCTGCTGTAGTAGCTGTACAACATAATCCAGATATAAAAGCCCAAAATAAGCGATTAGTGGAGCAAGGTAAAACATCGAGTAGGGTGAGGCTTTTGCCTCATCCCTCTCACAGAACCGTACGTACGGGCCTCGTATACGGCTCCTGTATTCTTCTATCCCTTCGGCTTATTTTCTAAACGCCGATTGAGCAAGCCATCCTGTACTTACTTTTTCCATTGAATATAAACCTTGCTCCTCAAACCATTGGTTTGGCATCGCTACATTCGATAATGGACTTAGAGAGTTTCGCCATGAGTTCATTTTGATGAACTTAAATGGCGGCTTTTTCCCTAATTGTTTTAGTCGCTTATGCAACCTCGCTGGGTTTTTCCACAACCTTAACTGAATTGCCCTTAATCGTCGTCTCACCCACCTTGCCAACAAATTTAGCACTCGTTTACAATTGGCTATACTGAAATAATTTACAAAGCCGCGCACCACTGGATTGAGTCTTTTTATTACTTCAATTAAGTTCATGCCACTATTTCGCTTTGTTAATCGTTTTACTCTTTGTTTAAAGCCTTTGAGTTTTGTGGCTTGGATACGCGTCCAATTACTGCCTATCTCCACTCCCAAAAATTTTACGCCTTCACTACTATGCGCTATGTGCGTTTTCTTTTGGTTGACTGTTAACTTTAAGCCTTTTTCGAGTATCTGAGTCGCTACTGTGAGTGCATTCTTGGCTGCTTTTTCTGTGCAGCATAAGATCAATATGTCGTCGGCGTACCTCACTATTCTGTGATTTCGCTTTTTCATTTCTTGATCAAATGCATCTAGGTAGATATTCGCCAACAGTGGACTGATAACACCACCTTGTGGACTTCCTAGCTCACTCGCTTCCCAATTATTGCCTATCATTACTCCGCTTTTTAAAAACTGTTTGAGCAGTTTTAAGATGCTACCGTCTGTCACTTTGCGTTTGACGCTGCTTATGATCAAGTCGTGATCGAGTAGGTCAAAACACTTCGACAGATCCATATCAACCACCCACTCACGGTGATATTTACGAATAAATACCGTGGCTTTGCTGATGGCGTCATGACAACTTCGTTTCGGCCTGTACCCATAACTTGATGGGT
>NZ_JASDCB010000020.1:0-63128 GCF_030408135.1 Pseudoalteromonas sp. APC 3691
AGGGATAGCCACGCGGTATGAAAAGCTTGAACGAAATTATCATTCAATGCTCGCTTTAGCATTTACTATGATGTGGCTACCAATGTGGGCTGATTGATATATGTACTACAAAGATCAACAGCCCCTAGTGTTACCAATTTTGTAATCGCCAAAAACGCCTCTAAAAGTATTAGGAATAGCCCGACTCCCAGAGCTTTTAAGCAACATACTTTTGGTTTTTTGCCCGCCCACTTTAACGTGACCGTTGTTGCCCAATTTAAAATCTAAAAAATATTGCCCAAATTTAGAAAAGCTATCGTCAACTCCACCGCTCTCATTACCTGCTGGCAAAATATTACCTGCAGCTGAACCCGTAGAATTAATATCCATCACGGTGTAAGTCGATACACCCACACTCACTAAATCGTTTATATAACCCGATGTGTAATTGAGCTCTATACCTTGAGCAAAAGTTGAATCGTCACTTGCGTCGTTATCGTAGTCGCGGTCAAAATAAATTGATCTAAGTTTTATATTAAATTCATCTTGTTCTGTCAGCCCATTAACAGCGGCATACGAAGGAATAGAAATACATGTTAATACTGCGCCTGTTGCCGCAAGTAATTTAGATACTCGGTGAGCCATAGTTATCTCCGTTACCTTGTTTTGTTTAAGTTTTCACTGTGCAGTGCATAGCAGCGTGTATTTTTTCGACCTACACGGCAAACAAGTCATAAGGTAATTACATTTTAAGTAATCACGTTTTCTTTCACGCGACTAAAATATAGAACAATATAAGTTTTTAATGTTTTAATTTTCATATTATAAAATATTAAGTGTTTGTTTTGTTTCGGATGAATTATAAAAGTAAGGTGAGCATCGTCTCTTGCTCGCTCGAACCTATACCGATAGTTCCCTTTAAAAGCGTCATAATATTGGTTAAATTTTACTTTATTTAAACTTAACAAAGTAAAGTTATAAGCAAAAACTAAAAGCTATCCGTTGTTTTTTGAGCACCTAATATTCACTAAAAAATCGATAAATATAAAAATCAGTACCTTTAGCTAATACTTTTGTTGTTCGCTATAAAGTAGCAAAAAACATAAAAATTATTATATTTATATACATGTTCGTCTTATCTTGGTGAGTAAAATCAACTTTATATATTACATCCACTCTAAACCTTTATAAAATATATATATTCTAATTAATAACAAAGTTGTATCCTGAATAATAAGTGCTATATTTATTTTGATGATAGAGGTAGATACACACTCAGCATATTAACAATAAAGGATGGGTTAATGTTCTCAGGACGACTGGTTAGGAAAGGGTTTTTAGTCTCTATACTTGCTCATGTCATTTTTCTTATCAGCGGTATTGTCTTAACTTTCTTCGCTCACATTAAACACCAAAACGCACTTAACTATAAAATAAACGAAGCACTTAACAACCGCCTTTCTACGCTCTCAACAGGCGTAACGAATAGAATCGACTTATATAAATATGGGCTCTTCGGTTTAAAAGGGTTTATACACGGTATAGGCGTTAATAATTTAAACTACCAAACATTTTCTAATTACTCTAATAGTCGTAACTATGGCCAAGAGTTCCCCGGTGCAAACGGGATTGGTTTCATTCGAAAGGTAACATCTAAGAATCTAACCCAGTTTTTACATACTGCAAAATATGATAGACCCACTCAAACATTTAACTTTAATAAGCTTAATAATGGTAATAATGAACATTTTATTATTCAGTATATTTTTCCTGAACATAAAAATTTACAAGCAATAGGTTTAGATATTGGCTCAGAGAGCATGCGTAAAAAAGCAGCATTAAATGCAGCTTCTCACAATAAGGCTCAACTCACGGGCCCTATAACTTTAGTACAGGCTAATGAGCAATCACTGCAAGGGTTTTTAATTTTACTGCCAATTTATAAAAGCATTACGATTGCGGATAATAAAGAGCAACGCATTAATGAGATCTTAGGCTGGGCATACGCTCCATTATTAATAAATAAAATTTTAGACTCTCTCTCGCTAGTTGATGAGAATAAGCTAGTCATTAGCGATATAGCTAACAACGCTAAAACTGACTTTTTTAGCTACGGTATTCAAAGCAATTCAGCTAATTACCAGTTAACTAAAATAATTAAAGTGATGGGAAGAACATGGGAACTCACGCTTAGTGCTTCAGACGCATTTATTGAAACATTGCATTTGCCGGGTAAATATCAAGCTATTGTCAATGGTATTTTTTATACTCTTATTTGCATGTTTATAATTTTATTACTACAGCTATTTTTTTACCGTAGGGCACAACGAACGCAGCGAAGAATTGTCAAAGCTAAACAAAATAAGCATATGCTTCAGCAAACAAATTTAAAATTAGAAAAAGAAGTAAAACTACGCACTAAGGAAATTGCCGATATTAGTATGCTTCAACGAAGTATTTTAAATAGTGCCAGTTATTCAATTATTGCAACCGACATAAACGGCTTAATTACTTTATTTAACCCCGCCTCTGAAAAGTTATTAGGTTATAAAGCGCAAGATGTTATTGGAATTGAAAACCCAGCAATTTTTCATTTAAAAGAAGAAATAATAAAAAAAGCGAACCAGCTTAGTACTGAATTAAATAAAGCTGTACCGCCTAGTTTTGAAGTCTTGATTTTAAAAGCAACGGCTACAGAGCCTGATATCAATCAGTGGACATACATTTCCTCTACAGGCAAGCACGTACAAGTTAATATAAGCGTCACCTCTTTATTAAATAATAAAAATGAAATCGTTGGCTATTTAGGTATTGCTTATGATTTAACAGAGCAAATTAATCACGAACAAGCTCTAGGACACGCTAAAGAACTAGCTGAACAAGCATCTCAGGCTAAATCTGAGTTTTTAGCAAATATGAGCCACGAAATACGAACCCCAATGAATGGCATACTTGGCACATTACAGTTATTGCAAGAGCAGCCCCTCAATGAAAAGTCAAAAGAGTATTTAAAAAAATCACTTTATTCGACCCGCTCACTCACCACTATTATTAATGATATTCTCGATTTTTCTAAAATTGAGGCCGGTAAGCTTTCATTAGAGCATAAACCTTTTGATCTTTTTGAACTTATTCATCACCTAGAGTCCGATCTTGGTCTGCAAGCTAGCGATAAAAACATATACCTTAAATTTGTTATTAATATTAAGCATAAGCATTGGGTGGGCGACCCTGTTAGGCTCAGACAGGTGTTTTTAAACTTAATATCTAATGCGATTAAGTTTACATCGAAAGGTGGCGTTACAGTAACGTTTAGACTAACTGCTGAAAACAAAATATGTTGCAGTATATCAGACACCGGAATTGGAATTTCTGAGAAGGCAATAGAGCGATTGTTTGAGCGCTTTGAACAAGCTGAGCAATCAACTACGCGCGAATACGGTGGTACAGGGCTAGGCTTACCTATCACTAAATCATTAATAGGCTTAATGAATGGTGAAATAAAAGTAACAAGTCAATTAGGTTCAGGCAGCCAGTTTTATGTTTACTTACCACTAGATCAAGCACAGATTGATGAAAATATATTAACAGCAAAAAATGTTGAGTTTCCTGATTTAACTGGCAAAACCATTTTATTAGCAGAAGACAACAAAATAAATCAACTGGTGGCTTCTGCAATGCTTGAACCAACTAAAGCCACCATTATTATTGCAAATAATGGGTTGGAAGCAGTTTCGTTATATGAGTCACACAAGCCAGACATTATTTTTATGGACATTCAAATGCCAAAAATGGATGGCCTTCAGGCATGTAAACAAATTAAGGCGCTTGATAGCGAGCAAATTATTATCGCGTTAACCGCTAATGTTTTTACGGAACAAAAAGAAATATACAGGCAGTTATTTGATGGTTACGTTTCAAAGCCAATTGAAAAACATGAACTTATAGGCATGTTATCAACACTCTATTTAGTTAATACCTAATTTAGGCATTAAAAAACCCAGTTACTAATACCTTTCAATATTAGTAACTGGGTTCTAAGAATAAGGGGGAGAGGGATTCTTAAAAACCTAATAACACACTGATTAACAATAAAAACACCGCAAAAAATAAACGCAAGGAATACCAATAGGTATACTAAAAGTTATTTATTTTTAAAAATAACCAAGGCGGCCTAAAGAAAGCTCAGCTTGCCCTACTCCTCCCAAGCATCTAATAATCTAGTAATCTTACCATCAATAGTTGATAAGTTTTCTCTTATAGCTTTTAAGTCAAGGCTATCATCAAAAGCTCTCTGTTTGTGTTTGTAAGATTCTTGTACTTTTGTATCTTCAGAAATCAGCTTAGGGTTTTTTCTAGCGTAATTAATTAGCTTTTCAATATATTTAGATTGAGATATTTCATCCGCTGCACTTAACGTCTTTAGTTTATCACGCGCTGATTTAGACACCTCGAGCTGAAGTTTACAGACTTTATTAGAGATATTCTTTAAGCCTCTTTCATAGCTTTTCCATGCTTTATAGAGCTTATCAAGACTAACTTTTTGACTATCTTCATTATCACTTATACGTTTTATTTCATCTCTAATAAAGCTATCTAATGTGGCATCTGGAGATTTAAAATAACTACTGTAACTGTCATAGCGGCATGCTAGCCAGTTACGCAAATCTTCATTATCTTCATTGACCCACGTCAAAATTTTCTTGCTAGCAATCCGATCTGTCATTAGTTCTTCCCTGTGTTTTACCGTTTGCGGATGTTATCGAAAACAATAATCCAATACCAATTTGTAAGCAACCGCTTTGCGGTCAGAATCTACCTCACCAGATATCTTTTAGATACTAATCAACATCTAAATTAGACCCTCAACTATCCACTCAACTAGAGGCTAAATTAGATTTTTAAAATAAATAAAAAGTCTACATAAGAGTCTAATTGAGATTAAATATCGCATCTTTTTAAAATTACAAAATAACACCCTGTTATTGTGTTAATTAAATTGTTGTTACTCTACTATAGGGTAACAACACACGGCATGGAAACAATCTAATGAGTGAGTTTTTCAACTTAACCACAGGTCTATCAGCATATTCAAAATGGGTTTTAATTCGTTTAATTGCGAAGAAAACTATTGGAGACGAACTATCTAAATCTGATCTGATAGAATTAGGATGCCCACACAATAAATTTAAAAAAGTAATAGAAGAGCTACAAGAAATTAATGCAATTTTAAAGCACAAAACTGAACTTTCTAAAAAAGGACGACCTGCTGAGTCATACATTTTTATCTACGATGAACACACAGAAATGACTAAATCATTACCCAGCAAAGAGCTTGTAAGAATAAAGGACAAAAAGTTAAAGGACGAAGAGTTAAGAGTGCCTGTAAAAATAGTATGGTGTTTCTTTGTATTAAACCAAGATGAGTTTGGATATGTTGTTAATTTTACACTATCTAACATTGCTAAAGCATGTGGGTTAAAAGATGCTGAGGTTAAAACTGCTATCTCTCAATTAATTGACCTTAAATTCATTCAAAAAGCCATAAAAGGGTGTACTTTAAAAAAAGTTGAAGACAAGAATAAAAGGAACGTTGTTGAAACTGGAGGTAACAACTTTAAGCGTTCGTCTTGCTTTAAAATAATGGGAGATAATCATAACAAATTCATATACCTGTTCACATTTCCCTCATTGACTAATTTAGAATCATATGCCAATCGTAAAAAAATATATAACTTCTCTGGGGCACTGATAGATTTTTTCTTCTCTGAAAAAATACGTGAAAATATTTTTTTAAGATTATTAAGATTTGAAGTAGATTCACTTGAACATGACTTTAATTTTTTGTGTCAGCAGCCTAAAGAAGTTTTTAGCTACTTCGATGGAGTCCTTCTTAAGTTAGTTTCTATGGGGTTATCATATTTACTAAATGGTGGAACTAACATTAAACCTGTTAGCCAAAAAGATGCTTTTAGCCATATTTTCAGCCCTGCAGATTATAAAATAAGCGCCGCTAATTTAGGCCATGGAACTTCGTACCTGATAAAAAATCTAGCTAATATACATATTCATTACATTTTATATTCTATAATTCATTCGCTAAAAGACACTCCGAAAGTTGGTGAGGACATAGAGAAATACCTTAGCTCTATACACTCACTCAAGAAAAAAGGTAACTATATAAATGCCTTCATAGAAGGCACTCATTCGAAGGTAAAGTTTTATGATGTCACATCAATTCACAACTTAATCTTATTTACCAATCTAGACCTCTGTGAAAAAGTTAATAGTAATGATGGAACAGTGACGTTTATGGACTCAAAAAGCCAACTGAAAAATGGGAATTACAATATATTTCATATTGATCCAAAAGTATTTGAAGCATTTTACAAAGACACTTTAACTTCAGAGCAGAATTAATTGAGAATAACGCTCGCATGTATAGCGCTAAAAAAAATGTTCCATTGATACGTGCTTACTTTTTTCAAGCCCAATCCTCGGTTTGGTAATATTTATAAGAGTTACTAGTAACGAATCTATTATCACGCCAAATACAAATTAAAAAACTACTACTCAGACACCTGATATGAACCAATACATAACAGGAGAAAGATAATGACTAACCCAACCCAATACCCAGTAACAACAAACCCTACATACAAGCAATATCAAACACTCGCTAGAGTAGATCAGCGACTAGTTATTCCCTACTTAAATGCTATTGAGAAAGTAATGCATGCTGCATGTAGTGAACATAAAAGAACGTTTGCAGTCAGAATTGATTTAAGGCTACCTGCTTATTCAAATACAGTTGATTTAGATAGCAATAAAATTATTACACGATTTATTGCTTCTCTTGAGGCGCAGATTAAAGCAGATACAAAACGTAAAGTTCGTGATGGTAAAACTCCACATCCATGTAATATTAGATATATTTGGACTAGAGAGAAGGACGAAGCTCACCATCAGCATTATCATCTTGTACTGTTTTTCAATAAGGACCGGTACCACTGTACGGGTAAAATAAATATAGAAAGCGATAACTTGTTTACCCGAATAGCTAAGGCCTGGGCAAGTGCGTTGTCCTTAACGCTGAATGAAACGATGGAATTAGTTCATTTGCCTGATAATGCACACTATTACCTTGACGCTAATAACCCTAATTTCGCTCAAAACTTCCATGCTCTTTATTATCGAGTAAGTTACTTCGCCAAACTTAATACTAAGCATTACGGCTTAGGGCAGCGTTGTTTTGGTTATAGTCAGAGGTAATATTCTAATTAAGACCTGTGCTTCTCATAATTCGTTTTAACGAGGTTTTGAGACCTTCAACTAGCTAAATAAGCTTAAACCCTTAGTATATAAGGGCTGGCAAGTTCCCAAAATAGCATTACGAGAAGCGCTATTTACGCTACAAAAGCAAAAAAAGAACGCACTGCATAAATGCGTTCTTTGTTTACTTCTAATCAAATAAACTCGCTACTCCAGCCAACAAGCCACTAGCAAGAGCTAATGGCACCGTAACAGGTGCAGATGCCACACCTAACCCAACTACTATCGCACCAGATACAGCAGCTCCTGCTACAGCACCAGAGCTTACAGCAATAGCCGTTCGTCCGAGTGACGGCTCACTACTACCGGTTATCTGTTTAGATACTTCATTTCCTACTACACCGCATGTAACGGCTTTTTCTAACGACATAACAAACTTACTCCTATTATATGTAATAAATTTATAGCTCTAACTCTTCAAAGTCTTTATCGATTTCCTCCTGAGTTATTCCAATATAACGCAGTGTCGTTGCTTCAGAGCTATGGCGAAGCATTTTCATTACACGGGCGATGTCTTGGGTTTTGTGATAGAGGTGGTAACCTCGTGTTTTACGCATTGAGTGCGTGCCTAGCTTTAAATTAAGCTCTTCACCCACCAGCGCAAATGCTCTTGTAACAGCCCTGCGTGACAAGGGCCGTGTTATTGAACTTTTAGATTGTTGATTACGATACGATTGAAATAGGTAAACATGGTTGGGGTGAGTTACGCGTACTTCATGGATAAACGCTAATGCTTTCTGATTAAGCTTAATCTCTGCTAGCTTTCCTGTTTTACTCTCAAATATAATTAACCTGTCGTTTTGTATATCCGTAAATTTAACAGACAACAAATCAGATATACGCAATGCTAGGTTCAATCCTATATTCCAAATATGGCTCATCTGTTTAGAACACCGCTTTTCAAGCAAGTAACTGATTAACTTTACTGTATCAAGGTCCTTAATCGCCTGTACTTCAGCCATAGCCAACTCCTTATTCTGTTGAAATAGTGACTTGGTAGCAGCCTGTGTTGTAATATTCAACAAAGTTAGTCTCAAATAAAGTTAAAAGCTCCTTACCCTCTCGTTCACTTAACCAGCCCACCAGCATGTGATACACGCGTTTAATCACAAAGCAAACATCAATCTCCTTCACTAATTCAGAGTCCGGTCGGCCCTGGTATGAAAAATCAGTAATATATACAAGCTCCCAACCAATACCGCGTTTTTCTAGCCTAACCTCGACTGGATGAAAGCCCCCAGCTGCTGCGCTATAATCTTTATCACGGAAATTCAAAGTTAACTCACTCGCATTCCCTATCGATTCACCTTGTTTAGTGATGGCATTTACAATCACATCAAACAGTGACTCTGGCACGCTTAGTCCTGGCACTTGCTCTATTTTAATCGCCATACCCTAACCCCTTTAAATTAAGCCATGCTCAGCAAATGAATAACTGGTTTCACCAATAATGATGTGATCGACTATTGAAACATCAATTAGGTTAAGCGCCTGCTGTAATTTGGTGGTAATAAGCTTGTCAGCTTGAGATGGTGTACTTACGCCTGAAGGATGGTTGTGCGCAAGTATTACAGATGCTGCATTTAGCGCTAATACTTCTTTAACCACTTCTCGTGGGTATACGCTTGCTGCGTTAATAGTCCCCCTAAATAACTCTTTATATTCAAGTATGCGGTTTTGGCTATCCAAGAACAGAACGGCAAACACCTCATGCTCAATCAACGCCAGCTTATGCCTTAAATATTCTTCACTGTCTTTGGGACATGTTAAAGCCCCATGCCTAAATTGCTTTTGAGCGATTATGTAAGCAGCAGCTTCAAGTATTTGTTCATCACTTACAGGGTGATCAAATTCGTATAGTGACTTGTTATTTTGCATTGTTATCCCCTCTTAATGGTTTATGCAAAATAGTGATGTATGTGCTTAACGTTTTTGTTTCGCCTCAGTAAAAAATTACTACCTCCGGAAAGGATATGTACTAATAACCTAACCGGAGAAATCCCATGCGTTTAATCAAATTAAAAGAAGTTTTACATATCACAGGCTTAAGCCGATCTACTGTTTATCGCTTTATGAGCGCTGGTGGGTTTCCTATGAAAGTTGAGTTAGGTGGTAACTCTGTAGCCTGGGTAGAAAGTGAAGTTGAAGAATGGATAAGTGAAAAGATTGGGAAAAGGGACACTATAGATACAGCGGCTTAAAATGCTACCCCATGCGGGGTAGCATTAATAAAAGCTACTGGCTTAATTCATAACAAAGTCTAAAGCCTGTTTTTATACCTTTGTATTTGCCAGTACAATTTCGCGGACCCGATGCTCTTATTACATGAGTATCACCATAAAAAGAGGTCAAACTCGCTGAACGTATACTTACGCCTTCCAACAACCACTCAGCAAAAAAGTTCGAGTCTATAAACTTTAGCCCGTTTTTTTCAAAGCAAGTTAAATTGTCAGGAAAACGCAGTGTTAATGCATCAAAGTCACTCTCATTCATATATGGAGGGTGCGCAGGGTACTGCCTACCGTCAGGTGTATAAAAGGTCATATCACGACTTTTATCAAAGTTAGCATTTTTTCCAACTTCATTATCCCTAACTGCTAAGTACTCATTGTAAGCAAGTAATCTGAGTGGTACGTTTGTTTCTTTTTCTGCCCAGCTAATATAAGCCAATACATCATAAAAAGTACATGTAGCCGCTAAATCTTTATCACACTCACTATTTAATGGGAGTAAAGAGTCACCCTTTCTGGTAGCAAAATATTCATGGTTTTTATGTAAAAAATCATTTAGTTCATCTATGGTAATAAGCTCTGAAACCATTAGCTCTTTTTCGGCTAGCTTAATTTTTTTAAAGCCATGTAAGCGCTTATTCGAGCTGGGGCTTTCAGTAATATAATCACCAGAATCTACATAATAATTTTGTAATATTACATGTTGCCCTGGGTAGTTTTTAGTTAAACCACCATTGGCATAGTAATGTTGCTCTGATAAGTGGCTGTCTAATTCACGATTACCTTTATAGTTAAAGTACTCCCAACGCTTAAATCGATAATCTTCAATAAAGCTTGGTATATCTGCCCGTTTTAGGTAATCACCGTATATTTGATGTGTAAAAACCTTATCTCTTTGGTTTTTGATGACAAAGTCAAAATTACCGTTATCGTCAGAGAGGAATATAAGGTTCTCGTTATAAGGAATTACATTTACCCATCCCTTATTTGACTGTTGAAACCTTTGATTTAATATCTTTTGTAAAAATTGCGCTGATTTTATATATACCTCAGATTCATCCGAAGACATGCTATTTTCGTAATAGACCTCAACATCTAAGCCGAAAGCATGGTCGTAAAAGTTTGTTAGGTTGTTACCAAGTAAATTATAGCAACCACCAATCTCAAACATATTACTAATAATTATCAGATCTGAAATGCTTACCATCACTTCTTCGTATTCAGCAGTTTGAGTAGAAGCTTCATTTAAATTATTAGAAGCAGAGTCAAAAAAAGAGGGAAGATTATCCGTTCGCCTTTTTGTAAGTGGGATTTTTGTATTAAGGTCTAAAGATAATAGTTCCTTAAAGCGCTCTTCATTAAAATCTACAAAATAGTGTTCCTTCATAGCCTCGATATATTTATCAAGTTCAAAGCTATCATCACAAAAGAGCTTAATATGCAGCTTTTGTATAAAAATATTTTCTAAATATTTATCTTTAGCTAATACTTCATAAAGATCATGCATATCCCAGGCAAAAACGCCTGAAAAATCGAAGTCGTGCCCAGTAAACAACTTACTCGGCATCTGCCCTTTTGAATAAAACAGTCTTTCAGATACTTGCTGGTGGTTAAATTGCTTGTAGCCTAATCGCATTCCACGGTATTTATGCTCAAGTAAATTAACTCGTTTGTGCAGGTTATGCTTTGACATAAATGGTTTAAGCTTTTCTTCAAACTCTTTTTCGTAGTTAGCAAACCCACCCTTAATACCGAGGCTTTTCGCTAATATATTAAGCTTTGTGGTATGAGGGATTTTTTCTCTGTCTCTGATAGTTTTTTTAGCTGAGTATTTTAAGCTTTCTGGTGTTAAACCAGTAATAGGCACAATGTGAAATTTTTCTAGAGGGATATATGTAGTTGAAACTGTAGTATTGTTTTTCATTCTAAAACCTTTAAAAATAGTTAAAGCCCCGTTGTATATTTTAAACGGCGTACTTCTGGCTACTAAGTCCAAGAATGAAGTGTATATCGTAGGTGTTATCTGAAAACGATTCGAGTGCTTTGTTTTGTAAGAAGTACATTACAAACCGCAGGTAAGCCTCTGCCCTTGAAACGCAATTTAATTGCAAAAACATTTAATGTCAAATGTTTATTGTAGTTATTTAAGAAACACACCACATTAACTCATTTTGATTGCATCTTTAACTTTGCCTGATATAGTTACTACAAAATAATGACTTAGTATATTTATGACTAATACCGCATTGGATGCACTCACACATGCTCAGAGGGAACGCCTAGCGTTCATAGATTTTAATCTGCAGTACTTTGGCCAAGTTGCAAGAGCTGATTTAATTCAGCGCTTTAAAACTGGCTTAGCCGCGTGCACCCGTGATTTAGCATCCTACAAAGAGCTTGTTCCGCAAAACTTAATATTGAGTCACACAACCAAAAGCTACCACCGGTTAGAAAGTTTTAAACCTTTATTCAAACATAACGCTGAGAGTATTCTCAGCGCTTTATGCCTTGGTTTTGGTGATGGTTTGTCTAACGGCGTTCAGCCCAGCAGTTACTGCCAAGATGCAACGCGCTTAATACACCCAAATAGCGAAATAATCGCCACTATAATGCGTGCTATTGCTTCTAAACTCGCTTTAGAATGCCAATATACATCTTTAACTTCAGGCACTACTTCAAAAGTGTTAATCCCCCATTCTATTGTAAATAATGGTATTCGCTGGCATGTACGCGCTTTTGATAGATCAAACCAAGAATTTAGAGATTTTGTTACTACCCGTATTGAATGCCCAAAAATACTGCAACACTCTATAAATTGTGAAGAATCAGTAGATAAAGACACCCAATGGCACACCATTTACGATATAATTTTAACTCCGCACCCAAAGCTAAAATACCCAAAAGCAATAGAGCTTGATTACGCAATGGAAAACGGGCAATTAAAATTAGAAGTAAGAGCTGCTCTATTAGGATATTTACTAAGACAATGGAATGTAGACTGCACGGAACAAGGCACATTAAACTGTAATACTTACCAGCTGCACTTAAGCAATAAATCACAACTTAATCTTAAAGATATAGAGATAGCACCAGGCTATCAGGAATGAACATGGTTGAAGAAAACACACTTAGCCAAATAGGCTTCAAATTTGGCAAAAATGGCGCACACTCAGCTAGAAGCATGATGATTGAAGAACTTAAATCACTACTTTTTTCTCGCGATAAAAGTGCAACAAAAAAAGATTACGAAGACGACATCATCAATTTTAACATATTGCATAAACCAACCGAAAAATCACGTTCACTAACCTTTAGGCACCTTGTCGATTTATACGGTATATCAATGGATATTCCTTTATTCAATGTTTTCCGCCAATGGTGGGAGCTATCAGAAGATGCCCAACCTATATTAGCTTTGCAGCTTGCCGTGGCTCGTGATCCTATTTTAAGAAATTCTGCTAGTGTAATTTTACCACTTCAATTGGGTGAACATTTACCTCGTGAAACAGTAGAACAACATTTGGCAAAAGATGATCCAGAACGCTTTAGTGCCGCCTCACTTAAATCATTTGCACAAAACATTAACGGTACATGGACTCAGGCAAATTACCTGGAAGGTAAAACAAAAAAATATCGTTCGCAGCCTAAAGCGACTTATGTAAATATCGCATATGCATTATTTTTAGCCCATTGCCATGGCTTATCTGGTCAACGACTTTTTGACAGCTTTTGGTGCAAGATGTTATCGCAAGATAAAGAGCATTTATATGAGCTGGCGCATAGAGCTTCATTAAGAGGTTTAATTAATTTTAAACAGATTAGTGAAGTGATAGAAGTTACCTTTCCCAGTATAGAGCTACCAAAAGCGGTTCAACCAAAGGAACAAAGTTAAATGTCAGACCGATTATCAAAATTACTGCAAAGCTTTGAAAGTCATATCAGCATACCCTGGCCTAATGCAGTCTCGCCTGATGAACGTACAATTTTCGTCGTTTATAACAAAGAAGATGAATTAAAGCTCCGCGCTAGGGTTGTTGAATTTGAAGCCAGTGCAACACAGAGTAATCACCCATGGTTACAACTCGATATCACTAACAGCTTTGAAAACTGGATGGCAGAGCAAGACTATAAAGAAACCTATTTCGAAGATCCAGAATACTTAGTGGGATTGTACGAAGACTTTATTGAAGAACTAATTATTAAATTAAAGTCACAATTTATTGAAAAGCAAAATGAAAATACAGTCGTAGCTTTACTTGGCTGTGGTACTTTATTTGGGTTTGCATCTGTATCTGGCTTAGTAGAGCAAATAGCACAAGAAGTAAAAGGTCGACTAATCGTCTTCTTCCCTGGTGAATATCAAAATAATAATTTTAAACTTTTAGATGCCCGAGATGGCTGGGGTTATCACGCCACAGCCATCACAGCAATGTCATAAGGATAAGTGAATGTTAAATCGCGAAGTATATTTAAACGACCCTACAATACGTAGTCTTGCAAATGAAGGCGTTGCAACTGTTAAGGATGACCTTTCTAAATTAGAACTCGATATTTTAGAATATGAATTACGAACATTCGTGTGTGATGGTGCTTATGCCGCAGGTTTAAAAAAAATACTAAAATCATATAACACAAGCGTAGAAAAAAATGGAAAGCAGGCTGGTGTGTGGATAAGTGGTTTTTTTGGTTCGGGGAAATCACATTTAGCTAAAATGATCCGTGCTTTATGGACTAATCAAAAACTAAATGATGGTAGCTATGCCCGTAGCTTAGTTGATTTACCTAGTGATATTTCAGAACTATTTGAGATACTTTCTAAACTTGGAGCCCAATATAATGGTTTACATGCAGCATCAGGTACGCTGGGCTCTGGAGCAGGCAAGAGAGTTAGATTATCATTTTTAAGTATTATTTTTAAATCTGTAGGGCTACCAGAACAATACCATTTGGCTAAATTTGTCATGTGGCTAAAAGCAGAAGGTATATTAGACAACGTAAAAACTTATATCAGCCAAAACTCTAAACAAAAGGAAGGCCGCAACTCTTGGGAATATGAGCTAAAAAACCTTCATGTTTCACCTCTTATTGGTAATGCCTTACTAAGCTCTCTCCCTGGTTATGCCAGTGATGCCAAAGAAGTAAGAGATATGATACGTTCGCAATATCAAGTCGTTACGGATATTAGTAACGAAGAAATGGTTACTGCGATTATGGATGCCCTTGCCATTGATGGTGATCTGCCATTAACACTTGTCGTTCTCGATGAAGTACAACAATATATTGGCGACAGTATTGAAACAGCAATGGACGTTCAAGAATTAGTTGAAACCTGTGGTGATGATGGCCGCTTAAACTCCAAGTTATTATTTATTGGCACAGGACAAAGTGCGCTATCTGGTACTGAAAACTTGCATCGATTGATGGGACGTTTTCAAGTTAACGTTCAATTAGAAGATACGGACGTAGACTCGGTTATACGTAAGGTAATTCTTCAAAAGAAAGAAACAGCCCGCCCACAAATCCAAACAGTTATTGATAACGAATTAGGTGAAATTTCACGCCATTTACGTGGCAGTATTATTGAGCACAATAAAGAAGATGAAAAATGGATGGTTGCCGATTACCCATTACTACCTGTGCGACGCCGCTTTTGGGAGCGAGTACTTCCTGCACTTGATAAAACAGGCACAGGCTCACAGTTACGTAACCAGTTACGCGTAGTACACGAAGCAACAAAAGTAACTGCAGAGTACCCTCTAGGGTATGTTGTACCAGCCGACTACATATACGATCAAATTGCCACTAAATTACTTAATAGCGGTGTAATTGGTAAAGATATTTACGAAACCATCAGCCGCTTAAAAGGTGGTGATAATGACCAAAAATTACAAGCGCGTATCCTTGCTCTTATATTACTGATAAGCAAACTACCTAACGATATAGAATATGGCATAGCAGCAACTGCTGATGCCCTATCTGATCTATTACTTGAAAACCTGCTAGAAGGCAAACACGAACTTCGAGCTAAAGTACCTAAACTACTAGCTCAACTGGTTGACGATGGTTTGGTAATGCCAATGCAAACAAATGCGGGGGAAGAATACCGCCTGCAAACAGTAGAAAGCCAGCAATGGTACGATATGTATCGTCAGCAAGAAAGCGAGTTAAAAAGCAATCCACAACGTCTAGAAGTATTTCGCTCCCAAGAAATTCAACAATATGTGCGTAAACAAGTAGCACAAGCGAGAATAATTCAAGGTGATGTTGCTGAACCGCGAACTATTAACTTAGAGTTTGGTACTGAGTTACCAAGTGATGCCGATAAAAAGCTATATGCATGGGCCCCAGAAGTATCTGAAAAGCAATTTAACGATCTCGCCAGAGGTGCAAACCCTGATACAGCTACTATTTATATATATGTTCCAACCACTCAACGTGACGAACTTCGTAAAGCCATTGTTGAATTAAAAGCGGCAGAAACCACCATTGATGTGCGCGGCACAGCTAAAACCGATGCAGGTAAAGAAGCCTACGCAGCAATGGAATATCGTTTTAAAGAAGCTGACCGCACTAAAAAAGCGATATTAAAAGATATATTTAACCAAATCCAAGTACAGCTTGCTGGTGGTCAAGACGTTGAAGGCGAGTCTTTAGCCGAGCAAATTCAAAATGCAGGTGTGTTAGCATGCCAGCGTTTATACAGTAAATTTAAAATGGCTGACAACAAAGGTTGGGCAAAAGTATACAGCCACGCCAGTACTCAAGGTGACCCGAATGCATTAGAAGCCATTGACCACAATGATGAAGCAGATAAACACCCTGTATGCTCTGAAATTAAACGCTTTATCAGCTTAGTTAAAACGGGTAAAGAAATTATAGAACACTTTAAAGATGCGCCTTATGGCTGGGGTAAAGATACGATTGAAGGTGCCCTTTTTGCCATGGTAGCTGCCGGAGTGCTCAATGCAAAAGATGGCCAAGAGCGCGCTGTTGATGCTAAAAACTTAGATAGATCTTCAGTGACCCAAACTAAGTTCCGCCCTGAAAACGTCACGTTATCAAAAGTACAGATAATAAAGGTACGTGGCTTAATTAATGCACTACTCCCTGAAGGGCAAAACTGTGGCTCAAATGAAGAACAAAGTAAACTGCCAGTTGCTATTGCAAACGCAAAGCTAATAGCACGCAGTGCAGGTGGTGAAGCGCCATTGCCATTAGCACCAAATACCACAATTCTAACTAATTTAGAAATGTACAATGGTAATGAACAGTTACAACAAGCGTATGATGCTAAAGACGAAATTCAAAGTCAATTTACTCAGTGGCAAGAACAAGCAGATCTCGCAAAACTACGAATTAACCAATGGAACGAACTGAAAAACGCTGCTCTTCGCTGTAAAAATTTAGCGATTTACAGAACTATTGAACAACAGATGGAATCAATTGTTTCCAACCGTAGCTTGTTAGTTGAACCTAGCCCTGTTAGTCCACTACTCAAACAAGCAGAATCAGCATTACGTGACGCCATTACAGCAAAACTATCTGAATATGAAGACGAATTCAATGCATGCCAACGCGACTTAATGGATGACGCCAATTGGGCCAAGCTAGATGAAAGCAAAAAACAAGCACTGTTAGATAAACGCAGTTTAGCCTCAGTGCCTATCGTTGATTTATCTTCATCGGCAGCGGTATACGATGCTATTGAAAATACAAATTTTGAGCAGTGGAATGATCGCATATCCGCTTTACCAGGCCGCTTTGATGCAGCCCTTAAAGACGCTATTAGTGAACTCGCCCCTAAAGTAAAACATATCCGCTTAAATAAGCCGATGCTTGAATCAGAAGATGATCTTAAAGCTTGGCTAACAGCAGTTGAAGCACAACTTCGTTCAGAGCTTGCCAATGGACCTGTGGTACCTAGCTAATAAGCTTGCTAAAGGAATAAAAAATGAGAAAACCATTAGATAAAACATTACGTAGCAAGCTTGAAAAAACAGTAGAAAAAGCTCGTGATACCGTTGAAATTGCAGTAACTGAAGCACTTACTCGTTTAGGTATTGGCGATGGCAATGCACCGAACTATTTAAGCGAAGTAGAACGTAAACTCAGAACGCGTTTACGTGCCCACGGTCGTCAATTAGGTGATGTGTTAAATCGTGATACAGGCAAACAAGAAACAGAGCTATTAGTTAACGAAATGGCATATGAGCATTGGCACCGTATGTTGTTTGCTCGCTTTTTAGAGCAAAGTGACCTGTTAATGTACGACCAACACACGCACGTCACCCTAGACGAGTGTTTTGAGCTAGCTGAAGAAGAGCCCGATGTAAAAGACGGATGGGAGTTAGCAGGTCAATTAGCGCAAAAAATGTTGCCGCAAATATTCCGAGCAGACTCGCCTGTATTTGAAGTAAAGCTTTCAATTAACCATGTTAATGCACTAGAAGAACTTATTGCTAAACTTCACGAAGACACTTTTCAGGCATCTGATGCTCTTGGTTGGTGTTATCAGTTCTGGCAAAACAAAAAGAAAAAGCAGGTTAATGAATCAGGGGTAAAAATTGGCGCTAAAGAACTAAGCCCAGTAACTCAGTTATTTACTGAACCTTATATGGTCAGCTTTTTGCTCGATAACGCCTTAGGCGCTTGGTGGGCAAAACGCCGGTTAACATCAGATGACTTACAAACAGCCACCAGTGAACAAGAGCTGCGAGAATTGGCTGCTATTCCAGGTGTACCATTAGAGTACCTTCGTTTTGTTCAAGATGAGGATACAAAAACTTGGAGTAGCGCCGCTGGTGATTTTGATAAATGGCCAGATGATTTAAGTGAATTGAAGACACTCGATCCCTGTTGTGGGTCAGGTCACTTTTTAGTAGCCAAGTTCTTAATGTTGGTACCAATACGCATGGAACTTGAGGGGCTAACAGCAAAAGAAGCAATTAATAAGGTACTTGCTCAGAATATTCATGGATTAGAGCTTGACCAGCGCTGTGTAGAACTAGCTGCATTTGCCTTAGCATTGGAAGCTTGGCGTTACCCTAATTCAGGTGGTTATCGTCAATTGCCTGAATTACAGCTTGCCTGTTCAGGCATATCGATCAATGAAGCTCAAAAAGAGTGGAAGAATATAGCCAAAGGTAATGAAGAGCTTGAACGTGCTGTAGAGTGGATGAAGCAAACTTTCAAGGATGCGCCGATCCTTGGAAGTTTAATTGAGCCAAAGCCACTTAAGATTGATATATTAAAGGCTCCGTGGGAGTTACTACAAAATGCATTAAAACAACAATCCAATGCTTCGAACGAGACATTAATTACAGCACAAGGACTTGCTAAATCAGCAACGTTACTGTCAACAAAATATGAGTGGGTTGTAACAAACGTGCCCTACCTAAAAGCTGGTGATCAATGTGAAACTTTAAAATCATTTTGTGAAAAATACTACCCTGAATCTAAATATGCTTTAGAAACAACTTTCATGGAAAGAAACCATAAATTACTACATCCGGGTTGTGTATGTAGCATAGTTACTCAGCAGTATTGGTTGTTTCTAAAATATTATTCATCACTGAGGGAAAAGTTCATAAAAAGCAAAGGGTTAGGATTAATAGCAAGAGTAGGGAAAGGTGCTTTTGAAGAAATCTCAGGAGAGGTCGTCAATATTTGTCTTCAAATGACAACTAATGAAAGTAGCAAATTCCATAAAGGAATAGAGTTCGAAGATGCCTCTGTCAACTCAAAAGAAACCACCTTACAAAATGGAAAAATAGAGGTTGCTGAACAATTAAAACAATTAGACAACCCGGATTATAGAATTTCTTTTGAACTAGCTAGTATAAAAGGAGAATCGCTTTCAAAGTTTGCTGATTTTGGAAAGGGGAGCGTTTCCGGAGATGGCTTTCATTACCTTAGAAAATTTTGGGAGTTCAATACTATTCCTCGAATCGCTAGAAAGTGGTTGAACAGCCCCGACCATTCAAATGGTTACTCTGGTCGCAGTGATCTTATTCTATGGAATGACACCAATTTTAACCCAACGTTAGAAGTTGGTTTTGCTCAAAGAGGTGAAAGAGTATACGGTAAAAGTGGGATAGCAATAGGAAAGGCTGGAAAGTTTAGGTTTACTCCTTATGAAGACGGTATATTTGATGATAATGTCGCTGTAATAATTCCTGACAAAAATGAGTTATTACCGGCCCTCTGGGAATATTGTACCTCAGGTCAACTACAATCAGATATTAGTAAATTAGATAAAAAAATGTCTGTTACCGCAGGTACTTTTACAAAGGTTAAACTCGAACTAGATAATTGGCAGAATTTAGCTAAAGCTAAATATCCTTATGGACTACCCAAGCCATATTCAAACGACTGCACTCAATGGCTTTACCACGGCCATCCATGTGCATCCGTAGTTTGGGATGAAGGAACTAAAACAACCGTTATTAGTGACTTGCGTGAAGATGATACCATCCTCCAAGTAGCAGTTGCTCGCCTATTAGGATACCGATGGCCAGCAGAGCTGGACACAGAAATGGAATTAGCGCCTGAAATGCGTGAAATCATTGCACAAAATAAAGTGTTTGATGGTTTAGTTGATGATGACGGTATTGTCTGCTTATCTTCTTATGTTGGCGATCGACGTTTACCTACAGTCAGGGGAGAACATCCAGTTGAAGATAGGTTAGAAGCGATTTTACATGCTGCTTATGGCGATAAATGGTCTGCGACTGTATTAAATAATTTATTGAAGTCCGTTAAGTCTCGTGACTTAAACATTTGGCTACGTGATAAGTTCTTTGAGCAACATTGTAAACTATTCCAGCATCGCCCGTTTATCTGGCATATTTGGGATGGCTTACCAGATGGTTTCTCTGCGCTAGTTAATTATCACCAACTCGACTACAAAGGATTAGAGCGCTTAATTTACACCTATCTTGATGACTGGATTAGTACACAAATTCAATTAGAAAAAGATGGTGACGAAGGTGCAGAAATTCGTTTAGCCGCAGCTCGAAACCTAAGAAAACAACTTGAAGACATTTTGATTGATGAAGAAGGCTTAGATATATTTGTACGCTGGAAGTCATTAGCGGAACAACCGATGGGTTGGAATCCAGACTTAAATGATGGTGTTCGCTTAAACATCCGCCCATTAATGAAAGCGAAAGATGTTGGCAAAAAAGACGCTGGTATTCTGCGTTCAAAACCAAACATTCATTGGAAGAAAGATCGTGGCACCGATGTAGCATCAGCCCCTTGGTATGATTTAGGTTTAGAATATGGCGGCAAACAAGGTGACCGTATCAACGACCATCACCTAACACTTGCCGAGAAAACAGCAGCGAGAGATAAAGTTTAATGCAATTAATAGATTACTTAATTGAACAGCTAAGAAGCTCTGCTAAATATAATTCAGCTGTGCAAGTTGCACCTGCTGCTATTTTGTGGACTGACATTGAGCGTCAGTGGCAACCTGCTATGCCGTTTATAAAACAACATATACCTGAACTCATTGAGCTAGGTACTTATAATCCAGAAGAGCGCATTGGCCCTGCTATTTGGATTAAATGTGCGATAGCTGGAGTATTAGAAGATTGTAAATTACCTAAAGGTAAAACCCCGATAATTTATTTACCAGGTGTTGGCCGCAAAGATTTACGTGCAATAGAGCAATGCCCCGACGAACTAAGACCATTAGCCGAATTACAATACAGAGGCTGCTGGTGGGCTTACAACTCTGCAGGTAGGGATTGGAGTGTTGGCTCATTTTTAACAAACCCGCGTGTAGGTTTAGAGCTTGATGTTGCTAAAGACAAAAACACACAAGAAGCCATACTCAATATTTTGCCCGATTTACTTGAAACACCAGCGGAGCAATTAAAAGGTAAAAAGCTAGAAGCCCAAGACTTTATAAGCATTGTAATGGATGACCCGGCTAAAGATATTTTAGCTTGGTTAAATAACCCAGAAGCAAAAAAACAAGCTTGGGGCGACAGTAAATGGCCTGTATTTAAACAAGCCTGTATAAGCCAATTTAACTTTGACCCTGAAGCAATAAGCGATATGGGAGCTATTATCTACAGCTTATGTGAGGCTGATGGCGAATGGCAAACGGTGTGGGAGCGATTTAAAGACACCGCACACAACCTGCCCTGTTTAGTTGAAAAGCTAAAAACGATAACACCTACTGGTTTAGCGTTTGAGGCTAGCCATTTTTTATCTGAAAATATAAAAGATGAAGCTGAATTAGCAAATAAATTAGCTAACATTATTAATCTAACGCCAACCGAGTTAAGACAGCAATTAACGAATTTGTTTAAATTACACGAACAGCGTAAAAACTGGTTGTGGCAAAAGCTCGATATGTCGCCTTGGCTTAATATATTAGAACAGCTAGTAAGTGTTGCGCAGCATACTCAAATTAATTTTACAGGCCCAAGTGCTGAGGCAATGGCACAAACCTACAAAGAGCGTTTTTGGCAAGCTGATGCTGCTGCTATTAACGCAATGGCTGCTGCTACTGATTTAAACCAGGAGCAAGTAGTAGCTGATATTCTGGCAGTAATTTATACCCCTTGGCTTGAAGCTGTTACATTGAACTTTCAACGCTTAGTAAAGGACGAAGGCTACCCCGGTAAGCCAAGTAGTGCCGGTGAAATTAATGAGTCGACCGCGACGTATAACACAAACGGCCAAGCTGTATTTTTTGTAGATGGACTACGTTTTGATACTGCAAAAATGCTTGAGAATAAGCTTAGTAAATTAAACATAAATGTTAATTTAACAAGTAATTGGTGTGCCCTGCCCTCATTAACAGCAACCGCTAAGGCTGCCGTAACACCTGTTGCCGATATTTTAAGTGGCGCACAAGAAAATGATAATTTTATTCCTCAGATAACCGAGTCTAACTCTGAGTTTAGCTCTTACCACTTAAGTAGTGCATTAGGAAAAAAAGATTGGCAGTTTTTGAAAGAGTTAGATACTGGCAACCCATCTATTAATGCATGGCTACAAACTGGCGATTTAGACAATATGGGGCATAAGCAACAGCTAAAAATGCCGCGCTATATTGATAGCATCTTAAATGATGTAGTCACCCGCATTGAAGGCTTAATCGCTGCTGGCTGGAAAAATATACGCATTGTTACTGACCACGGTTGGTTATGGGTGCCTGGTAAATTAGCTGAGGCAAACATTCCAAAAAATCAGGTTAAAAAACGCTTAGCCCGCTGTGCTATTTTAAAGGACAATGTAAGCACTGACGAATTAAAAGTGCCATGGCATTGGAACGAGAATGTCTCTGTAGCTATGGCTCCTGGTATTGCAGGTTATGTGGGTGGGGATTATTACAATCATGGTGGTTTAAGTATACAAGAGTGCTTAACCCCCGTAATTAATATAACAACACCTTAAGGTTTATTAAGTGGCTTCCAGACCCATTTTTAAAGTGACTAAGCCGTTTCCTTATGTACAGGAAGAGCTAATTGACTTTGAATGGCATAAAGGAATGGCAGCCACACAAAAGCAAAAATCTGTTCGCTCTTTACATAACGCTGCGCATAACTTGTTTAATGATTTAAATGTACTTGAGATCTCTACTAAAAGTGAGAGTACTTTGGGTGTAAGCCTAAGTGCTTTCAATTTGCTAGTTACATTAAAAAATGGTCGCGAGGTTCCACTAGAAAATATTTTTCATGCATCTAAAGTGTTTGAAAATGGCGGCCCTTTTAAAGAGCTTCTTACAATTCCGACACATGAAGTTAAACGAGATAGCCGTTTAGTTGAGAGCGGCTGTTTAACTGGCTTTTTTAGTAATGGAAAAACCTGGCCACTCACACCTAAAACTATATTTTATGATTGGATTTACATTAATGCTTTAAAATTAAACAAAGAACTACACTCTCAAATTATTCAGTATAATGCGTTTACTGATATTGAGTTTAATCCTAAAAAAAGTGTTAATTGCCAAGCTAGAGCTGCAGCTTTGTATGTTTCTTTAGTCAACAATGGCATTTTAGAACAAGTTACTCGCTCTGCTGATGAGTTTATAGCTCACTTAAGCCAAAGCATCGAAAGTTGCGCCTCCCCTGTACAAAAGGATTTATTTATTTAAATGGAAATTAATATGTTTGAAACTATGTTAAAAAAGACATTAGCCCTTTTACCCACCCCAGCTATTGCAGCTGAGTTTGTAGTAAATGAATTATCATTCGCTAACAAAAGCTCTCTCCTGGTCCGTAACTTTGCTAAATCCAGTGGTGTAAAATTAAAGGCTGAGATGCCACTATTGGAATTAGACAGCCCTAACATTCATTTTTCGACTTCAATGGCTCAAATAGGCACGCATCAAAATACTATTTCACTACGTCTTGAATTAATTGATGCCGTAATGACGCATTTCCAATTAGGCAAGTATGCGAATATTGATGATAAAAACCTTATTAAGCAGTTTTGCAAAGAGCGCGGAATTACTACATTAATACACTTTACAAAAGTAAAAAATATTAAAAGCATTTTGGATATAGGCCTTAATAGTAAAGATTATAATAACGAAATATCTAAAGGTCATATTTACAACGATGCTAATAGGTTTGACTACAGAACTCACATGATTTCATTATCTATATCCTACCCTAACGACAAAATGTTTTATAAATACAGACAAGCACAACCAGAAGAAAGTTGGGCTGTGTTAGAAATATCTGCCCGTGTTTTATGGGAGCTTGACTGCTTATTTTGCCCCACAAATGCTGCTAGCTCTTCTATAGCATCAGCAACTGAGGAATCCCTCTCAGGAAGTTTGGCATTAAAACAGCTTTTTAATAATCAACCTATCAATTTACGAGCTTGTGATCCTACTGATTCACAAGCCGAAATTCTCGTTAATAGTCATATCCCAAGAGAATATATCCAATCAATATATTTGGATAAACCTAACGAGTTATTAGGAAATACCGATTTTCAGATCAATAATACTTACTTTCACAATCGACAGTATGCTCTTTCGCACTGCTTTAACTAAATCTCATTATAAGGAAATAATATGTCTCTATTTAGCTTTTTCTCAAGAATTAAAACGGACCCCAAGGCAGAAGCACAAGGTGAACAATACTTTCGCCAAGCTCTTCAGTATCATCAATACGGCAATCAAGATGACGCTATTTTATTCTTTACAAAATCACTAGAAGTAAGCCCAAACCATTCAAGCGTATATTTAAATAGAGCTGGCTGTTTCATGATTCAAGAAAGGTACCTTGAGGCGTATGATGATTATCGTAAAGTTATAGACATGGAGAAGAATAAGGAGTCAGTGGATATAGAAAGAACCACTCCGATGGCATTGCAAAATATAGAGCGAATAAAATTATTTATCAGTTTCGAACAAAAAAGTGGCGATACAGTTAGACAGCAGCTCTCTAATGATGGCCTTAAGTACTTTGCCCAACGTTGGGCAGAAATACTAAGTAATCAGCATTTAGCCAATGATTTAGATTTAATAAAATATTTTATTCTTGAGGAAATAAAAGAACTTGAGGAAATGGGGGGAATCCACCAGGAATATGCTTTAAATTGCGGGATTAATCATTCTGAATTTATAAAAGTCACTGAGAATAATAATACTGGAAAAGCATTTATATTTTTTAAAAGTATTTTATGTTGCTTCAGCCGTGACCCTCTCAAGATGTTTGAAATTAGGACTGCAATACTTAATAAATTGATTTCATTAAGTATTACTTCTAATTCCGGCAATAATATCAGTAATCAAAAAATCGATTACGATGGTGGAATGAGGCTTATTGAAGCTGAAGTCGATATAATGTTCATCGTTAAAAATGGTGAGGTCATGTATGTTAATAATGAAACTCCTCACCTGTATGAAATTGATAAAGATGGTGATATGAAGCTAGACGGCAGAGTGGTTAACTTTATCTTTAAAGATTCAAACGAAGTTATTGAGATATTTGTTGCATTTGATGATCAAGATTCGTATTCAATGTTTACAATGAATATGGGCCGAGATGAAAGATTAAACTATGTCGCTCAAGCTATTTTTCAATTTATGGGGCAAAATAATATTACCAATGTATTTTCAGCTACTGCGACATATTCGAGCCAATATCACTATACATTTAAGCTGTATAAAAAGAATGATAAGCACTTTATGATTAATAACAATCAATCTCAAGCCTATTTGATAAGTGAAAACATATATAAAAATAATAATGCTGATGATATTAAATCTGAGTTTTGGGGGATGGCATAAGCCAAAAATGTTGAATGACCTCTTGGTATACTACTGGATTTATAGAGGGTTTTAACCCCTTTATTTATGTGAATTAACCTTAGATTTGATATTTTATGACAGATGCAGAAATTACAAAAAAAGCGCTAGTTAAAGCTAAGGCAATGAAGAAAGCTCTTGCCAAAAGTATGATTGATCATTTGCCAGAAGAAGAAAGTGCTGTATCTGTTTTTATGGCAGGCTCCCCTGGCGCAGGAAAAACTGAGACTGCTAAAAGTATCATTTCTCAATTTAAAAAAGAGCATGGCGCTGATGTTGTTCACATAGAAAATGATGAACTAAGAAAGGAGTTTGATGACTACAAGGGATTAAACTCACCGCTATTCCAAACGCCTGCAACTATTTTAGTGGAAGCTATACATGATAGAGCTTTAAAGAAAAAGGTAAGCTTTTTACTCGACTCTACGCTTTCAAGTTTTGAAAAGGCAAAATCGAATATAGAACGCTCATTACGTAAAGATCGCTATGTTTTGATTATATTTGTTTACCAAGATCCAGAACAAGCTTGGTGTTTAGTTAAGGCTCGCGAAATAGTTGAAGGAAGAAGAGTTCCACCTGAGGTTTTCGTAAATCAGTTTTTAGAGTCTCAACGTGTGGTCAGCGAATTAAAAAATATTTTCAAGGAGCAAATTGATATTATTTTTATGGAAAAAAACCTTGATGGAACAAAAGAAAAGCCTTACTTTAATGTAAGTAACATTGACGCTCTACTTGGCAAAAAGTATAATCGTAAGTCATTAGAGCGTATAGCCGGTATAAGTAATTCAACATAAATAGGAGTATGACATGTTGGTTCAATCTCGTGAAAAAGTTAAGTCTACGCCTTTTTCTGAATTTGTACGTAACGGTTCAGCAAAAGAAAAGAGAAAGTTCTTCGATAAAGTAATCAAAGAAACAGTAGCTATTCAACGTGCGATGATCGAAGAATCGAAAGCCTGTAGATAGCTAACAAACAGATTTATTATGAGAGCCGTTCAATTTGAACGGCTTTTTTGATTCGAAAAGACTCGCCTAACCACCTAGCTAATGTAGTCTTCTAATTCTAAGCCATGTATCCCTAATACATCATCAGCAAAACACTCGGTTCCACCTCCACTTAACACCAAAGTGTCTGACATTAAAAGTCTATATTCTTCAAACTCTTCTAATATGGTTTGCTCGGCAATAATAGCTTTATCAAGAGTTGTGAGGATACTAAACTGATCTAAAATTTCTGTATTATCTTTCTCCAAACGATAAAAACGTTGTTTAACGCCTTTTGTTGTTATGCCTACTTTATAAAAAATGAGATGTTCTGTTCTAAGTTTTAAATAATATAGATAACATGGAGTATCTGGATCTTTATTATCTAAATTCCTAAAATATTCAGCACATTTAGGACAACCTGCACCATGTTTATGATCATGGGCCGTTTGCAGAAAGTCACCATGTGTAGAACAGGTAATAATAACCTTATCCCTGATAGTATTATATTCTAATTTAGAATAGTCATATTTATCAGCATGTATTTTTTTACAATCTTTAAGGTAATTTTCTAAAGTTAGTTTTGTTGAATCAACATAGCAGTCTCTACATCCATTGCCCTTTAAGTGTTGAGAAGCCATTTGTTCAAAGATACCATGCTTATAGCATTCAATTTTTAGTATGCTATTAGTCCCATTACAGTCAACGTACTGATAGCCATATCTTCCTCTATGTACTGCAGTAGATCTTTCTGTAAACTCTTCAGTCTGCATATTACGTTGAATGCTAGTACATTCTGGACACCCTACACCTCTAAGGTGAGCATCAATTTTTTGTTCAAACCTTCCATGCTCTGAACAAAAAACAACTAATTTACCATCTGGATTCTCTTCCCTATCTTCAACATAACTATATTTGAAGTTATGGACTTCATGCGCTTTTGTCAGTATGACATGATGAGGGATTCTCCTTTTTTCCCTAGAAGACTCTAAGCCACAAATTGGGCACCCGGATCCTCTAACATGCGATGCCGGTGATTGATTAAAGACACCATGCAATAAACACTTTATGCTAACCTTCTCATTAAATGATGAATATTCAACAAGGTCATATAAATACTTATCACCATGAGCTTCCTTAGCTCTTTTTAGAAACTCTTCATACTTTACCTTTCCAGAGTCGGTAGACTTAATAACCCCACATCTAGGACACCCTTTTCCACTTTTATGGCTACCAGGGGTTTGTTCAAAATCACCATGTTCCTGACACGTTATTATTACTTTTTTATGGTTATTTATATATTTTGTTTTGTCATAATTCCATTTGTACTCATGTATGAAGTTTGAGCTTCTAATAAATTCAGCTGTAGAAGAGGCGTTATTTTTACCACGTTTAATAGCGGCACATTTGTTACATCCATAGCCTTGCAAATGTAGTATTGGCTTTTGATTAAATGAGCCATGCGTAGGACAAGTAATTAATACTTTAACTTTTGATGAGACATAAATTGCTTTTTCATATGAGTAGTAAGATCTATGCTTATTATTAGCTCGGTCTATAAATTCAGCTGTAGTGTAGGTTATTTTTTCATTAGCACAGAGTTTGCAACCCGCCCCAGCTAAGTGATTATGTGGATTTTGTGAAAAATCCCCATGCTGTTCGCAGGTAATTATTATATCTTCATGTGACTTAGTAAATTGAGTTTTTGAATAGTTATACTTATTTTTATGGGCTATTTTTGCTCTTTCTATAAATACACTAGCTGATAACCTTGAAGTGGAGTTATCTATTGCACATTTATGGCAACCGGAACCTTCAAGATGCTTGCGAGGGGTTTGCAAGTAATCTCCATGTTCTAGGCAGGTTATTATAACTTTTGTTGTATTTCCTTTGTAAGCGACTTGCTTATAATCAAACCTATCTCCATGGACCTTTCTAGACTTTAATTCAAATGTTTTGGAAGCTGCTTCGATAGTTTTTAATGCTGTATTTTTGTTTCCACATTGTTTACACCCACTACCAGCTAAAAAATGTTGAGCTCTAATTTCAAACAAGCCATGTTCAGAGCACACTACAGTTACTTTATTTTTGGCTCCTGTATAATTTACTTTTGATAAGTCATATTTGTTGTCATGGACCGCTATAACTTTATCTAAATACACTGAGGACGCCTTCGCTAATTTAGCTTTGTTTTGGACCTCTTTTGAACATTTAGAACAATGGTATTTAAAATGGTTTGATGGCGTTTGTTCAAAATCACCATGGTGTTTACACGTAATAGTTAATTTTATATTACTACCAATATAAGTAGACTTATCATAAGAATAAGTATCGCCATGTATAGATTTTGCTTTATTAATAAAACTTAAAGTTTTTTCATCCATGTTAGAGCCTTAAAGGAAATAGAGACCAAACCATTGTAAAATACATTAAAAAACAGACTGGTTTTTAATGTGCGTAGCTATCACTTCAGCCTGGTGTTTTTTTATTTTAGTTAACTCACTTGAGTGTTCACCACGAAGAAACAATAAAATTATTGTGTCATCGAGTGCCACATCTAATAGCTCACTAATCTCTTGCAAATCATCTTCATCCATTGAACGCTTAAATGCGTCTGCTTTTTTAGATAAGTTATATATACTAAACACACTCGCCATAACTCGCTTATCAGTCGTAGCCTCACCACCGCCTGGGTTAACCACTTTATTAAACTCTAACTGTTGGTTTTGATCTAATAATGACATGAATTCTATTGTTCTACTTTTTGCACAGCTTGGAGTGTAATCATCATAAGTAACGCCGTTTACCCATTGTGCCTTTATCCAATTCTGATGTTCACCTTTAAGGGCTCTACCCTGCTTACGGTGTGGACCATCATCTTTTAAAAATTCAGCCTTAATTAGAGCAATAGCCTCAAGCAGTAAGGGGTTTTGGGTGTATTTTGAATAATCGTAGTCCGGTATAGCTAATTTACCTGGAACGGCTAGATAACTTTGGGTTAAATATGTTTGAGTGTCATCTTTTTTTCGAGAAGAGGCGGTATATTCCTTATTTGGTAGTATTTGAACACCTCTATCAAAACCTCTTACTTCGTATTTAGCACAGATATCTTCAAAAACTGCATGTAACCCTTTGAAATCACTTTTGTCACTATTTAATTCAAGGTGATTAAGTAAGTCGCTATAAGCTTTAATAGCATCAAGGTTCGTATAGTGTTTGGCAAGTGTATTACTGTGATAACCGCAAGCACGACCAATATTAGCCTGGACAATTGCAGCAATATTAGCAATCGTACTGTCCCAAGTATTAATGAGCGTGCTTTTCATCTCTTGACCAAAATTAATACCAGCTCTAAAGCCTGCAACAGTAATAGCGATAACTTTGTCATCGAACATAGCTGCTGCTTCATATTCACGTTTAAAATCGTCAATACTTGCTAAATCACTCTCCTCAACACCCACCAGCTTTTGGCCAATAACCATTATTTGCTCTTCGGCTATACCGTTTTCTAGTAGGATATTTTTTGCTAAATTAGCCTGGCTACTAGGAACCCTAATCAATGACCATCCTGATGAGGGATGCTCTTTGAACTGCCTAATAAAACGCTTACGTAGTAAAGAATCATCACAAAAATTACGCTGCTCTTCTGTTAACTTTACTATTTGATTATTGCGGTGCATCTCTCTGATGCCTAAATACTCATCGCTTGTTTTATGGAAAACGAGACTGGTTTTAAAGTCGTGACGAAGAATCGAATCTGCACCTGCTGAATAAAGCGCGCTAAAAGGTGTGGCTGAAATAAAAGCAATTTTACAGTTTGTATTTTCTTTTTCGAGATACTCAAAAACCTTGGCATACCTTACGGCCTCTGAGCCGGCTCCATAATGACACTCGTCTATTATAATGAGTTTGGGTGGCTGGGCTTTAAAGTTGCTTGAGAGTGCGAAACTCATATTAGTAAAGTTACTCACAACAACATTATTACATTTAGCAAGATCTTGCTTAGCCTGCTCTTGGAGTGACAAATCGGCCATAGTGACCAAATAAAGTGTATCTTTTAATTTTGAGCGCTCACAAATATCTATATCTGATAAACTCAGCCTTTGTAATGCAGCTAATGCTAATGCGATACCAGACTTCCCTGATTGCATCTCAGCGGTTATAACAACAGCACGACTACCCTGTTGAAAATGAGAAAACGCTCTCTTTGCTGCATGTTGTTGATGTTCGAAAGTATCACTAGATACTATTTTCTCTAGATACTCTCTGTGCTTTTGTGCTTGATTCATAAACTTTACTTCACTGAAAACTGTGATTCGTCACTTAAAGCACCTGATTTTTCAGGTAACTCATTATGAGTCTTTTTATCTAGTGTTCTATCTAAGTCATATTCACCGCGTTTATATAAAACAAACATGGTATCGTCATGTGGAATATCGAAATAATCACACATGTCCCACACATCCTTTTCTGTCATGATCGTTTTGGTAACTTTACGTCTTGATATGTTATAGATACTAAAAACAGTTGCAGTAACTGACTTATTTTCAGATAGCTCTCCTGAACCTGGCGCTACAACCCTATTAAACTCAACATATTCATCATTATCTAACATGCTGGTAAGCATTATAGTTCTATCTTTTTGAGGTCCATCCACGCCTGCTTTCTGGGCGTTATCGTAGCTATCGCCATTAACCCACTGAGCTTTTATCCAGTTTTTTTTCTTACCGCGCATTGCCCTACTGCCTTTAACAGACGGAGCTCCATTTTTAATAAATTCTTCTCGTAATACTGAAGTAGCAGCTAAAAGTAGCTTATCTTGTGTATGTTGTGAAAAGTCATAGTCTTGGTCTAATAGCCTTGCTGGGACAGCTACATAATGATCCGTTGCGAACGTTTCAACATCTCCAATAGGTCTACGTTTTTTATATTTAATTGTAAGCCCTACATCTAAACCATTTACTTGATGTTCTTGACATACTTCTTCAAAAAACTCTTTCAGGCCTTCAAAATCAGATGCAGCATGATCTGAACAATTACGTTCTAAATAATCCAATATTGCCCCATATGCTTCAGCTGCATTACCATTAGTGAAATGCATTGAGGTATTATTGCCATGATAACCACAAGCACGCCCTACATTCGCTTGTACAACAGCAGCAACACTAGCTACTGTGCTATCCCAGGTAGAGATAAGGTTATTCTTCATTAAATTACCAAAGTTTATTCCCGCACGGCACCCTGCAACTGTAATCGCGACCAACTTTTCACCAAACAATTCGCTGTCTTCAAATGCTTTTTTAAACCTATCAATTGTAGATAACTCATCTTCTGGCACCCCTGAAAGCGAATTTCCTAGTATGTAAATGTTTTCTTCATCTACTCCTTGGGAAATGAAGTACTGCTTTGCATCCATTGCTGTACCGGCAGGAACACGAACTAATGACCAACCCATACCTTCATGTGCATTAAATTGCTGCATAAAACTTTTGCGATGAGACGAATCAACTAGAAAGTTTCTTTCGTCATCATTTAGATTATGTAGTCGGTTATTTTTTAGCATTTCACGAACACCGTAATATTCGTTACTCGTTTTATGAAAAACTAATCGCGTGCCAAAATCACGCCGTAAAATAGAATCTTTAAGAGCTTGATCTGCAAGTTGAGCTGACTCTTTTAGTAGCTTATCGTTATGATCCTCCTCTGCTTCTGAACTAATTTCTAAAGCTTCTTCATATTCAGTCTCTGCACCATATAAAGCACCAAAAGGTGTCGCAGAAATAAACACGACTTTACAAGAGTCATTTTCTTGTTCTAAGTAGTCAAATACAGTGCTGTAACGTATACCTGTTACGTTAGAGCCATAATGGCACTCATCAATGATGATGAGTTTCGGAGGATTGCCCTTAAAATCAGTTTCTAAAGATTTTTCAAAATTAACAAAATTACTGACCACTACATTTTTAGCAAGCCTTAAGTCATCTTCAGCTTGATCCCTTAAGGCTGTATCTGGCATTGTGACAAGGTATAAGGTGTCTTTAAGCGAGCGTTTTTGGCAAATGGTTTCATCATCTAGGCTCAAACGTTGTAGACAACATAAAGCTAAAGCAATACCCGATTTACCAGCTTGCATTTCTGCGGCTGTAACTACGGCTCTAACATCTGCAGAAAATGCATCAAATGTTTTTGTCGCGGCATTTACTTGGTGACCATGTAATACGTTACTACTGAGGATTTCTTGGACTTTTTGGCGATGTACGTCAGCTTTATTCATAAAACTAACTCCTTGTTAAAATTATGCTGATTCGAGGGTGAGTCTATTTAAATCGAATACTATTGCTTATATTCAATAGACTTTTTCTTATTTTGCCACTTTTTATATATTTAGCAAATCTAAATACGGTAAACTGTTGATAATAGATAATTAACTTCAACATTCGTTAACTCATTGAACATAGGTAAAATATGGCATTAAAGTTTGAAATCAACGATAGGATTTATTCACAGAAAGAGGCTCGTAGTAGAGGTAATATGGCTCAGGGTTAATACTTATATACTAAAAATAATAAGGCATATTGCCTCTAGCTTAGAGCTCTTGAGTCGAGGAAATGGCTCATTACAATTTATTATGAGCCAAGTAAACTTGATTACTGCTGGAAATGGTCTTCACAAACCGGGTTATCTTGCATATAGCGCACTGCAGGCTTTTCGCAAAACTCGCATTCAGTACCTTCTGGCACTGTGTTTTCATCACAGTTAGGGCAGCTTTTGAGTTTATAATTAAACTTGTGCTCACACACTTCACACTCAATTAAGTCGTCTTCACAATCAGGACAATTATCGTATTCATCCAAATCGAATTTTAATTTACACTCGCTACATTCTACTAAATCGCTCATATTCCCTGCTTTATTTTATTAGTTAAGAAATCAATGTACCTTTTTAAGTACATTCAGTAAAGCCATGTTATTAGTAATTAATTGAGCAATTCTTTAATCAACACAAAACCCAGTTCCCGTATATTAAATGGATTTCCGTTGCTATTTAAAATTGAAATCCCTAACTCTTTAGCGATATCACGTAAGTAACGCTTGCTTGGTGTTACAAGCTCGTCATTTAAAAACACTTCAATAGTTCCGCTTTCAAGCTCTACTAATTTGTAGTTATTCCATGTTGCTTCTTTTACGTTTAGTAATACACGTGGCTTAACAGGTGGGTTTATTAACTTACTCATTGTGATACAGCTTTTACCCGTTGCTGCATCACTCATTAGTAATCTAGCTTGCTCAACTGGCATATCTAACAAAGTTTCAACTTGCATTTCGTCTGTATTGATTCTTAAAATAATTATACGATCGACCAATTCTAACGTATTAGTATTAAAGCTAATATGGCCGCCTGTATGCATCCTACCTGTTGTTTTAACTGATATACGCTCGCCTTTGCTTGATACAACATCATAGCCCGCCTGGTTAACCTCTGTTGCCATACGTCCATTCGTGATTAGTGCAGCGTAAAGCTCCCCAATTCTACCAGTTAAATGTCTTAGCTCTGTTGCAGGCACATCCCAACTTAACTCCCTTTCTAACCAGCTCATAGCTTCACCTAGTGATTGAATAATCTGCATTTGAGTTAAAGCCATTTTATATCCTTATTTTATCCTCTAACCAACTTTTAAAAGGTGTTTATGCCCTGTTACCGACAGTGTACCCTGAGATGCTCGGCCTATATGGTCGCTCCACCAATTCATTAGCTCTCTGCGTTTTTCTATGTACTCAGCTCTATTATAAGCAGAACGAACTTTATTTTTATCTACATGCGCAAGTGCGGCTTCTATCACATCTGGGTTAAACTCATGCTCATTTAATGTTGTACTCCCAAGCGAACGTAAGCCATGGCTTACTAATCTACCTTCAAACCCCATACGTTTTAGAGCCATATTAGCTGTTTCATTGTTGATATGATTTCTAGGGTTTCTGTCTGACGGAAAAACAAACTCTCTGTGCCCTGAAATTGGTTTTATTGCCTCCAATAACTCTAAAGCCTGTTTTGATAAAGGAATGACATGCTCTCTGCGCTTTTTCATGCGTTCAGGGGGTATAGTCCAAAGTTTATTACCAAAATCGATTTCATCCCATCGCGTACCGGCAGCTTCACCTGGGCGCGTAAGTGTATGTAACTGCCATTCAATTAAAAAACGAGTTACGCGCTTAATTGATGCTATAGCAAGTGTTTGCATTAATTCAGGCAGCTCCTCTGGTTTTAACGAAGGCATGTTTTGTTTTTGCGGCTTTTTGAAAACCTCACTAATCCCTGCAAGTGGATTAGCATTAATGTAACCACTATTAACTGCGTGTATCATGATCTTTCTTAAATACAGGCATAGCCGCTTAACTGTCTCTAAGGTTCCTTTTGCTTCTATGGGTTTTAAAATCTTAATCACTTGTGGTGCATTGATTTTACCAATGGGGTATTTGCCAATAACCGATAAAATATGCTTGTTTAACGATCGCCAAATATCTTCACCATAGTCTTTGGTTAAACTTTGTTTTTTAACCTCAAACCACTCTAAAGCGACTTTATTTAGCGTTAACTCTTCTTGTGCTCGTTTAAAAGCTAAGGTTTCGTCTCTATGTTCTTTAGGGTCAGTCCCTAGAGCAACCAACTCCCTGGCTTCTTGCGCTAGCTTTCTAGCATTAACAATTGATATATCGGGATACTTACCTAAGCCCATGTTAATACGCTTTTTTGTAATTGGATGATAGTAGTTAAAGTTCCAGAGCTTAGAACCACTCTTTCTAACTTTTACTTGTAGGCCATTACCATCAGATAAAATAAGATCTTTATCATCTGCTTTTACTTTCTTTAGCGCTGTATCGGTAAGTTGCTTCGCTGATCTTGCCATAAAAAATGAACCCTACTCCAATTTAGTATTCTTTATTATGGCAGTTTATTAAAGGAATACCATATTAGATACTAAAGCTTTGAGCTTGGGTGAAACAGGATGGGACGAGATGATACACTAAGTTATTGATTTTACTTTATTACAGGCACAAAAAAGGACGTCCTGAGACGTCCTAATATTGAATAATGGTGGAGGGAGAGGGATTCGAACCCTCGTTAGGGATAAACCTAAACACACTTTCCAGGCGTGCGCCTTCAGCCACTCAGCCATCCCTCCACAGTGCTGCAATTGTATAATGCAACAGCGCGCTATAGTATGAAATAGACCCTTAAGGTGCAAGGCATTTTTAAATATGAGCCTTTAAATGCTTACTTATCAAGCAATAGCTTATCCATAGGCACAAAAAACGGCTAAATCTAAGAATTAACCGTTTTAATTTATACTTTTAAAATTACTTAGCCATGCTCGCAGTAAATTCAAGCATGCGATTAAGTGACTTAAGTGCGCCTTCGCGTAAATCCATATCAACAAATACTTCTTTACCTTTAGGGCTTATGAGGGCTTCCTCAATCGCTTTTAAGCCATTCATTGCCATCCAAGGGCAATGTGCGCAACTTTTACATGAAGCGCCCTCACCTGCCGTTGGAGCCGCAAAAAACTCTTTATCTGGACATAGTTGCTGCATTTTATAAAAGATGCCGCGATCGGTTGCTACAATAAACTTTTTATTGTCCATTGTTTGCGCAGCTTTAATTAATTGGCTCGTAGATCCAACCGAATCGGCAAGTGCAACAATTTCTGCTGGTGACTCAGGATGAACTAAAACGCCCGCATCTGGGTGTAGCGCCTTCATATCTTTTAAGGCTTTAGTTTTAAATTCGTCATGTACAATACATGCGCCATTCCACATAAGCATATCAGCACCGGTATTTTTTTGAATATAGCTACCAAGGTGCTTATCTGGACCCCAAATGATTTTTTCGCCTTGCTCATCGAGGTGCTCTACTATTTCAAGTGCACATGATGAAGTTACAATCCAATCTGCACGTGCTTTAACAGCCGTAGAGGTGTTTGCATATACAACCACTTTACGATCTGGGTGCTGATCGCAAAACGCTGAGAACTCGTCTATCGGGCAACCAATATCTAGCGAACACGTCGCTTCAAGTGTTGGCATTACAACCGTTTTATTTGGCGTTAAAATTTTGGCTGTTTCGCCCATAAATTTCACGCCCGCGACGATGATCATATCTGCATCATGACGTGCACCAAAACGTGCCATTTCTAGCGAATCGGCAACGCAACCGCCAGTTTCTTCAGCAAGTGCTTGAATTTCAGGATCGGTATAATAATGTGCAACAAGTACTGCATTTTTATCTTTTAGTAATTGTTTTATACGCGCTTTATATTCGCCTTGCTCGTCATTTGTTAACGGTGCTGGCTTAGGGGGGAAAATATAACCTTCAGGCATAATAGTTTGAGCTAGACTCATGTTCTCGACCACTTATCTACAGTGCATTAATTAGGGCGAATTATACGAGAATATAAACACAAATAACAGCAAACTGGTAAAGCTGTTTATAAAAAATAGAATGGGAATTAAAAAAAGAATATACAGGAAAGTATTAGAGAGTGGTGGGTCATGATGGATTTGAACCATCGACCAATTGATTAAAAGTCAACTGCTCTACCAACTGAGCTAATGACCCGCTCTAATATAAATCTGCTTTGAAAAAAGCTACGTAAATCCGCCGATTAAACTTTCATAGAATGGTGGGTTATGATGGATTTGAACCATCGACCAATTGATTAAAAGTCAACTGCTCTACCAACTGAGCTAATAACCCGCTCTATGCACTTATTCAATTAAGAATGAAGCTTACGTAAATCCGCCGATTGATGCCATACACTATTCACAAGGAATAAAGAATGGTGGGTCATGATGGATTTGAACCATCGACCAATTGATTAAAAGTCAACTGCTCTACCAACTGAGCTAATGACCCGCTCATGCGCTTATTCATTTTGAATAAACTTACGTAAATCCGCCGATTAAAACTACTCATAGAATGGTGGGTTATGATGGATTTGAACCATCGACCAATTGATTAAAAGTCAACTGCTCTACCAACTGAGCTAATAACCCGCTCTATGCACTTATCCAATTAAGAATGAAGCTTACGTAAATCCGCCGATTGATGCCAAACGCTATTCACGAGGAATAAAGAATGGTGGGTTATGATGGATTTGAACCATCGACCAATTGATTAAAAGTCAACTGCTCTACCAACTGAGCTAATAACCCGCTCTATTGTTGCGTTTAAATGCAACTTACTACTTTGCGTAAATCCGCCGATTTGAACCAGTCATTATTCACAAGGAATAAAGAATGGTGGGTTATGATGGATTTGAACCATCGACCAATTGATTAAAAGTCAACTGCTCTACCAACTGAGCTAATAACCCATTCCAGTTGCTAACTTATTACTAAGTTAAAGCTTACGTAAATCCGCCGATTGATGCCAAACCGTATTCACAAGGAATAAAGAATGGTGGGTCATGATGGATTTGAACCATCGACCAATTGATTAAAAGTCAACTGCTCTACCAACTGAGCTAATGACCCGCTCTGACGTTGCGTTTTATAACAACTTAGTATTGTACGTAAATCCGCCGATAAAAGACCATTCAAATAATGGTGGGTTATGATGGATTTGAACCATCGACCAATTGATTAAAAGTCAACTGCTCTACCAACTGAGCTAATAACCCGCTCTTTTTGTCGCATTTCGAGTGGGGTAACCATTCGTCTGCTGCGGGCGCTTATAATACTTATTTATAAAATGAGTGCAACCGAAATTGTCTCTTTTTTTAAGTTTTTATGTCTAGATGCACAAAATTAAACCGTTTGTGCTCAAACTACATGCAAATCCAAGATTCTTCGAGAGTTTCCATGTAGTTTGCTCGCCTTAACTAGAAATTTAATCGCTGGTGAACTTTAGTTTCCCAAACGATCAGTTGCTAGTTTTGCAGCGGTAGTACTTGGGTATTGATTGATAAGATCGCTCAATATTTTTTGTGCTTGCGCCGCTGAACCTTGATCTTGTAAAAGTGTGCCTAACTTTAGCATTGCATCAGGGCGTTTATTAGAATTTGGAAATTCGTTAACAACCACTTTAAAATGCTCTACCGCTTTTACGCCATCATTTTTAATAGTAAGCAACTGCCCTAACCAATAATGCGCGTTAGACGCATATACAGAGTTTGGATAGGTAGTTAAAAACGTTTGAAATTCAGGAATCGCTTGATCATAACGTTTATCTTTCATTATTAACGCAACAGCACGCTCGTACGCTTCATTTTCAGATAAGTCACTGCTGTAGCTCTGTGCATCGCTTGGCTGCGCCTGATCGACTACTGGAGCTGCTGTTGGCTGTGTATAAGCCTGGCTCACGCGGTTTTCAATCTCTTGATACAACTCACGCTGACGCTGCAGTACTTTTTCAAGTTTGTAGCTTTGCTCTTCAGTTACACCGCGAATTTGACTTACTTCGTCTTGTAACAAGTTAAGTTGTTGCTGTAACTCTACTTGTAAAAAGTTACGCGACTGCATCATATTCTCAAGCGACGCTAATCGCTTCTCAATACTTGATTGTGAACTCGCAGCTTCTGAAACAGGAGCGGGAGCAGCCATTAACTGGGTGCTCCCGCTCAATATCATGGCTGCCAAAATAATTTTCGGCTTCATAATATCTCTTATCTTAGTAAACTAGTACCGCACGGCGGTTTTTAGCGAAAGCTGATTCAGTGCGAGATTTAACCATTGGCTTCTCTTCACCGTAGCTTACCACTGACATTTGGCTAGCTGAAACACCTAAGCTTAATAGGTATTTTTCAACTGCTTGGCCACGGTGCTCACCTAGTGCAATGTTGTACTCTGGAGTACCGCGCTCATCTGCGTGGCCTTCAATTAGTACTTTAACTGATGGGTTTTGAACTAAAAACTCAGCATGTGCACGAAGTAAATCTGCGTACTTACCTTCAACAGTTGCTTTATCAAAGTCAAAGTAAATTACTTGCTCTTGACGAAGTGCTTCGTACTTTTGACGAAGTTGCTCTTCTGCTTGTTGCTCAGGAGAGATTGTAGCTACTTCAACTGTATCAGTGTTAGTTGATTGCTCAACAACGCCTTGATTTGATTGGTTTGCAGCACCTTCATCAATATCAGAAGATGAGCTACAAGCTGCTAATGTCATTACTGGCACAGCAATTAGCAGGCCTTTAAGTATTTTGTTAAGTTGCATTGAGTAGATTCCTATTTTGAGTAAACCAGTAATATTACTGTAAGTATGGCGACCAAGCTGGCGCCTTTACTTGTCCGTCTAGCACAGGTAACCGTGCTTTAAAGCGGCCGTCCATCGATACTAGCGCAAGTACCTGTTTATTATTATGGAGCGTGCTGTATATAATCATCGAACCATTTGGCGCTATGCTCGGTGATTCATCTAGGCGTGTTCTCGTTAATACTTGAAACGCGCCTGTAGCCAGCTCTTTCTTAGCAAGATGGTACTGCCCGTTGGTACGGTTAACCATCACTAATTCTTTTCCATCTGGTGTTATAGAACCAGCAAGGTTCATATCACCATCAAAGGTGAGTCGTTGTGACCTACCTGTTTTTAAATTTAACTTATAAATCTGAGCATTACCACCCCTTTCAGATGTAAACACAATATCTTGGCCATTAGGGTGCCAAGATGGCTCAGTATCTATGCTACGATGATTTGTTAAGCGTGTTTCTTTACGTGTAGCAAGGTCAAGCATGTAAACTTCTGTCGCACCCGTCTTATCCTTAGAAAGCACTAATAATAGCTTTTTACCATCTGGCGAAAACTGCGGTGCACCATTAATACCACGGTAGCTTGCTATTATTTCACGCTTACCTGTGTATATATCTTGAATGTAAATTTGGCTTTGACGGTTTTCAAACGTTACATACGCTAGTTTAGTACCATTTGGTGACCATGCTGGCGACATTAATGGTTCTTTTGAACGAAGTAATACCTGTTCGTTAAAACCATCGTAATCAGCAACGACTAGCTGATAAGGTTTAGCCTCGTTATCACGTACTATTACATAGGCAATTTTAGTTAAAAACGCGCCCTTTTCACCCGTTAGCTTTTCATAAATAACATCACTAATGCGGTGTGAATAACGACGAAAACCACTCTCGCCAATAACACTTTCACGCGCTTCTAAAATATGATCTTGGCTTTTAACTAACTTACCGTTACTCATCATTTGCGTATTGCCACCAGTAATTTGGCCACGAATCACATCAACTAATTCATAACGGACTAAATAACGCCCATCAGTTTGTTGTTCAACCTCACCAACAAGAACAGCTTCAACACCTTTATTAACCCAAGACGCATAATCAATTTCGCCATCTTTACTTGGCTGTTGCGGCATTTGCGCCACATCAACAGGTTTAAACTTACCACTGCGCATTAAATCGGCAGCAATAACACCACTTAGCTTTTCAGGGATTGGACCAACACCTTGGTATTTAAAAGGTACAATGGCTATAGGCCTTGCACCGTCTACACCTTCTGTTATTACAATTTCAAGCGCTGCATTGGCAACACCCGTAAACCCAAACAGTAAAACTAAACAGGCTATTTTTATTTTGTTGAACATATCATTCCTTTAAAATTCTGGCTTGATTGTTAAATTAATATTCTTAAGTTTTTCGAATACGTCTTTATCTTTAGATACCGGTAATGTGTCAGCCATGCGCACTGCTCTTAATGCAGCTTCACATACTAGCTTGTCTCCACCTAATGATTTAACTTGCGTTACTAAACCATTAAAGCCCAAACGAATATTAACTCGGCACTGTTGGTTTTTCATTTTTTCATCAATCAGTAAGTTTTGCTGAATACGCGCCATAATTAATGCACGGTACTTATCCACTTCGCTCACCACTTGTTGCTGACGTATTTTACTACGGGCAGCCTGCTCTTTGGCAAGTTGCTCTTGTAACATTTGCTCTTGCATTGCTTGCTGGCGTTTACGTTCGGCCTCAGCAGCACGCTCTTTTGCTTCCTCTTCACGCTTTTTGCGCTCAGCTTCTGCTTTTTTAAGCGCTTCTTCTTCAGCTTTGCGTTTGTCAGCTGCTGCTTTTGCTGCGTTTTCAGCTTCTTGCTTTTGCTTTTCGGCTTGCTTAGCTTTAGCACGCTCTTTTTGCTCAATGGCACGTGCTTTTTTAGCTTCTGCCTCGGCTTGCGCTTTTTCTTTCTCTTTCGCCTTTCGCTGTTGCTCTAACTTTTTAATATTACGTGCTTCTGATTCGCGTTGCTTGCGTGCATTGGCCGCTCTACGTTCTAAATCACGGATACGTTTATCTTCAGCACTTTTTTTATCTTTTTCTTTCTTTTGAAGTTCAGCAATTTTTTGCTCAACTTGTTTTTGATCAACTGTAACGGCTGATACCGCTTTATCTGGCGTAGGTATAGCCGAATTTAGCGTTACTTCCATTACTTTAGGTGTTGGCGGATGAATATTTGCAGAAGCATACAAAAATCCACCAATCCCTAAATGAAGTACTATTGATTTTACTACTGAACTATTCATACAGCTACTTCCCCTCAAAGGATTCAGTCATTAATCCTACTGATGGTACGCCTGCATTTTTCAAAAAATCCATTAGTAATAATACTTCTTGATACGACACCTTACCCGAGCCTTTAATCATGACTGGCACGTCAGGGTTTTTCATTAGCTGTAATTTTATAACCGCAGCTACATCAAGTGCTTCCATAGGCTCTTCAGGATCAGTACCTACACTCACGTAATATTTACCTTGTGCATCTATTGAGGCAATAATAGGCGGAGTATCTTTAGTATCAACTAAATCAGACTCTTCCATTTTGGGTAAATCAACTTTTACACCATGCGTAATAAGCGGTGCTGTAGCCATAAATATTATAAGTAGTACCAACATTACATCAATGTAAGGTACTACATTAATCTCTGCGACCGGACGGCGCTTTTTACGCTGATACATTCGCTTGTGCCTCTATTTGTGTAGCTGCTTGACGGTGTAAAATATTAGCAAACTCTTCCATAAAGTTAATATAGTGAGACTCAAGCTTTTCAACACTGTTTGAAAAACGGTTATAAGCAATAACAGCAGGGATCGCCGCAAATAAACCCATAGCAGTGGCAATAAGTGCCTCTGCAATACCAGGTGCTACCATTTGTAATGTAGCTTGCTTAACTTCACCTAGTGCAATAAAGGCATTCATTATACCCCACACTGTACCAAACAAACCGATGTACGGACTTATAGAACCTACTGTTGCTAAAAACGATAGGCTAGATTCCATTTTTTCAATTTCACGAGAAAGCGCAACACGCATAGAGCGGTGCGTTCCTTCCATAACAATACTCGCACTTTGAAATGTATTCTTTTTATGGCGAGCAAACTCTTTAAAGCCCGAAGTAAACAAAGCTTCAATGCCTTGAGACTGACCGCTGCGTGACGATATCTCGTTATATAATTTGCTTAAATCAATACCCGACCAAAACTTTTGCTCAAATTTCTTAGCATTTATTAGCGCATCCGATATTGCTTTTTTACGTTGAAATATAATTGTCCACGACATTACAGACATGGCAACTAGCCCTAACATTACTAATTGAACAAGCAAACTTGCTTCTAAAATTAGATCTAAAAAATTAAGCCCTGATCCCACGTTAAACTCCTAAATAATTTCAAAATACGGCAAATTGGTTAATTTGTGTAAATATGACCGCTTACACGGCCAAAAGTTGCATCTAGTGTATCTAGTCCATTTCAAGCTGACAACGGTATTGCTATGAATAGGCAACAAAAAACGTTAAAAAACAGCTTTAGTTGGCATTTCCCTTTGCCTCAGTATTTTATTTAAACTTTTAAACAAACTCGCTAACTGTAAATATGCGTAAATATATACATGAAACGTCATAAAATGCGCCGTTTATTCAAAATAAGAGCATAAACACTCAAAACCTATAAGCCTCACCTGTACGTAATAGTAAAACTAATACCGAGCTATAACGAAATAAATTACTTAAGTTATAAATTTCATAAACTTATAAATTTAACGATTAATTAACGCACAAGATTCAAACAACAATAAAATTCACTAAATTAGTTTTTCTAATCTGAAAATACAAATTTTCTAGTTTGAACAAAAAAGTAAACTTACGTATCATTCTCCCATACCGAGCTAGCGCACTGAATGAGATAGTTTCATTAAGCCAAGTTCTTAGTAATAGGATATTTTATCGTATTACATTGTTTTACTCTTTCTGGATAAAACCAAATTCAGTAAAACGTAGTTCCCTGGATTACTTCCTTCAACTTGTTGTTTGCCCGCATTTTTTGCGGGCTTTTTTTTGCCTACAATTTAGTGCGCTACATACTTTATTTATAAACTAATAATTGCCCTACCTATTTTACAATAAGTAATCCGGTTACTAGTTTGAATGGTACGCAGGATAGCTTCGCGAGTCTTAACGCCCTGTGAATTAACAGTTAACTATAAAGCGTATAAGTATTTTGAAATAACATTTGCAACAGTGTGCTGAGGTTTTGGGTAAAATACCAGCCGTATAAATATTTGAAAGAAAGGGATACTGAGTCAATTACCTGCTGCGCAATAAACCACAGCAAGTAATATGTATGAGGCTAGTCTTTTTTAGGAAGTAAACCAAAGTGATGGTATGCACTGTCAGACACTATTCGCCCACGCGGAGTACGCTGAATAAACCCTTGCTGAATTAAAAACGGCTCTATTACATCTTCTATTGTTTCACGCTCTTCACCAATAGCTGCAGCTACATTGTCGAGTCCTACTGGGCCGCCCATGAATTTTTCAATTATGGCGAGTAAATATTTGCGATCCATATAATCAAAACCACTTTTATCTACATCAATCATATCAAGCGCTTGCTTAGCTACTTCGGCATTTACTGTACCGTCAGATTTTACCTGTGTGTAATCGCGTACACGCCGTAATAAACGGTTTGCAATACGTGGTGTACCACGTGAACGTTGTGCAATTTCGGTTGCGCCGTCGTCACACATTTCTAAACCAAGATAATGTGCAGAGCGCCCTACTATGTGCGACAAATCTTCTACAGAATAAAACTCTAATCGCTGCACAATACCAAAACGGTCACGCAGTGGCGATGTTAGCGAGCCTGCTCGCGTAGTGGCACCAATAAGTGTAAATGCAGGTAAGTCTAATTTAATAGAACGCGCAGCTGGGCCTTCACCAATCATTATATCAAGCTGGTAGTCTTCCATTGCTGGATACAGTATTTCTTCAACTTGCGGGCTTAGCCTGTGTATTTCATCAATAAACAGTACATCGCCTTCTTCTAAATTAGTAAGTAACGCAGCTAAATCGCCTGCTTTTTCAAGTACAGGGCCGGATGTTGTTTTAATACTTACGTGTAATTCGTTGGCTACGATATTTGCAAGCGTGGTTTTACCTAGCCCTGGTGGGCCAAATATTAATAAATGATCGAGCGCTTCACCACGGGTTCGGGCAGCTTCAATAAAAATTTCCATTTGCTGCTTAACATGAGGCTGGCCTCTGTAGTCGGCTAAAAGTTTTGGTCTTATTGCACGATCTATAGAGTCTTCATTTGTTTTTTCAGTCGCATCAATTAAGCGATCCGCTTCAATCATGGGTTACTCACAACATTGATTTTAAAGATTCTCTAATAAGAACCTCAGTAGACATATCGGGTTTGCTTATCGATTTTACTGCTTTTTGAGCTTGTGGCAATTTATAACCTAATGCAAGCAGTGCCGATACGGCATCATCGGCTGCGTTATTAGCTATTGTCGCATCGCTCATTGGCTCTATTACTGCGCTGTCGCTAAATGGCATAAATAAATCATTACCCCAATCTTTTAATCTGTCTTTCATTTCGAGTACTAAACGCTCGGCTGTTTTTTTACCTACACCCGGTAATTTAACTAGCGACGTTGAGTCTTCGTTATTTACACAGCTTACAAATTGCTTTGCCGACATGCCCGATAAAATAGCTAAGCCAAGTTTTGGACCAACGCCATTTGCTTTTAATAGCTCTCTAAACAAGGCGCGTTCAACTTTATTATTAAAACCAAATAATAATTGAGCATCTTCACGCACTACAAAGTGGGTGTAAACAATCGCGTTTTCACCAATTTTTGGTAAATCGTAAAAACAGGTCATTGGCATTTGTACTTCGTAACCTACACCACTTACTTCGAGTAATATTTCTGGTGGCTGTTTTTCGACTAAAATACCATTTAAGCGGCCTATCATAGTTATTTCCTTAAACGTCCTCTAACGGTTTTGCTTGCGCTACCCGCTAGTTTAATTAAATTTTGTTCTGAGTGAGCGTGGCAAATCGCAATAGCGAGTGCATCAGCTGCATCGGCTTGTGGCGTGCCAGGCAACTTTAAAATATTTTTTACCATGTGTTGCACTTGTGTTTTATCTGCACCACCGTTGCCTACTACTGCTTGCTTAATTTGCCTAGCTGAGTATTCAAATACGGGTAAGTCGGCCATTGCAGCGCCAACAATAGCCGCGCCTCTAGCTTGGCCTAGTTTTAAAGCAGAATCGGGGTTATGCGCCATAAATACTTTTTCAATCGCAAAGGTTTCTGGCGAAAATTGCTCAATAAGCTGTGTAATGCCTTGGTAGATCATTTTAAGCCTAACCGGAAAAGGATGATCGGCTAACTTAATACAGCCACTGCCTAAGTATGTAAATTTAGAACCTTGGTGGGCAACAACGCCATATCCGGTCAAACGTGAACCAGGATCGATCCCTAAAATAATGGCCAAACAGCACTCCATTGTTATTATTTTTAAATTACGCTAATAATGCCAGAGCACTGTATAAATTACCAGTACAAAGAAAACAAAAATGCCCACGTGTTAGGTGGGCATTTGAAGGAGCATGTTAGTTTAAGCTTACCCTAGAGCGCGCACTAACCCTTGGGTATTTTGTTTAAGTGTTCGGGCAATCATTAAATAACCTAAACCGGCCACAAACACGCCACCAGCTACCGGACCAATAACCCATATATGCGGATGCAACTTACCTGCTAGGTCAAACATTTGTTGTTGCACAATTAAAAGCGCTATATCACTAAAAAATGCGGCGACTAAACCAGCTAAACCGCCTAGTAATAAAAACTCATAAAGGGTCGCGTTTTTGATTAATCGGCTTTTAGCCCCTAGCGTTCTGAGTATTACAATTTCTTGCATACGCTCACCTAAACTAGCTTGGACTTGCGATATAAGTACAAGTGCGCCACACAACACAACAATTGCAAGTACAAAGCCAATGGCGAGTGATACTTGCGAAATAGTTGTTTGTATTTGCTTAACAAAGTTATCAATATCAATTGCTGTAATAGTAGGATAAGTACGCAATAACTGGCTAAAGTCGCGCTTTTGCTCTGGATTTATACGTACCGATGAAATATACGTTGCCGGAAAATCTGCAAGTACATCTGGGCTTAAAATAATAAAAAAGTTAGGTTTAAGCGTGGCCCAATTAACTTTGCGAACACTGGTGATTTTAGCATCGAACGACTGCGAACCAATTAAAAATGTAAGCGTATCGCCTATCTCAACATCTAAACGCTCAAGCATCGACTCCTCTACTGAGGCTTCAGCCATCGCATTTTCACCAAACCACTTGCCTTGTGTAACTTCATTTTGGTCAGGCACATCTTTAAGCCATGTAAGGTTTAGCTCACGGCCAATACCTGCACGGGCTTCTTCGTCTTTTTTCTCATTGTCTTGCAGCGATACAGAACGTGCTACCAACTCGCCGTTTACCGCATTTACGCGCCCACGAATAGTTGGATAAAACTCTGATACCTGAATATCTTTTTGAACTAAATATTCATTAATTGGCTCAAGTTCGTTTTGCGTAATATTCACTAAAAACGCATTAGGTGCATCGCTTGGTAACTGCGATTGCCAATCAGATATCATGTCGTTTTTAAGTACCACTAAAAACAGCAGTAATTTAATCGCTAACGAAAAACTAATTAACTGTACCGCGTTCACATTTGCACGTTTTTGAATAGATGCAATTGCAAGCGACCAACTGTTACCTGGCTTTAAGCCAAGTTTTCGACTGCCACCAAATATTAATTTAGATATCAAAAACAACACACCAATTAGGGCAAGCGTTGAGGCAAACAAAATAAGCGTTATTTTTATGTTGTTACTAAATAACCACATTAATAAAAACACGGTTAGCGCACTCATTCCTAAATGCACACGACTTACTGCCAATTTGTCACCTAAGTTACGGCGCAGCACTCTAAGCGGTGGAATATCAAATAAATCAAACAACGGCTTAATAGAAAACATAACAGCACAAATTACGCCAGTGCTAATAGCCACCAGCCACGGCTTAAAACCACCTAGAGGTAGCTCTGTGCCCATACTTTTTGATAAGTAACTTGTTGCTATTTCTTGCAAACCATAACCAATTAACAGCCCAATACTTACCGCCATTGCACACACAAGCAATAAATGAAGCATGTATATTTTACGGATCATTGAGCGGCTACCGCCTAGCGTTTTCATCATCGCTACTGGGTCATATTGGCGTTCACAATAACGTTTTGCTGAAACGGCTATAGCCACTGCGGCTAAAATAATACCTAATAGGCCGGCAAGTAATAAAAAGCTCTCTGCACGGTTTAAACTATTTGAAATAGGTGATTGACGGTCTTTAACGCCGTACCATTGTTGGTTTTCTTTCATTTGTGGTTTAAGCCACTCGTAAAAGCTATTTATATCGGCCTCACTACCTGCATAAAGTTGGCGATAATAGACACGACTACCTGGCTGCACAACTTCGGTTTTTGCCACATCGTCAATATTAATAAGCACGCGGCGGCTGCTCGAAAATACATTAAATGGCGCATCAGGTTCTTCTACAATAACCTTTGAAACATTAAATAATGCAGCGCCAAGCTCTACTTGCGCGCCTATATCAATATTTAAACTGTAAAATACTGATTCACTTAGCCACACATTACCAGGCGTTGGTCCACTATTAGCAACCTTAGTTTCACCTGTTAGGGTATCTTTAACTTTTAACTGCCCTTTTAGCGGGTACGCATTAGATGCCGCTTTTACTGAGCTAAACTGCATTTCATCATCGGCAAACAACATAGTGTCGAAATACACCATTTGTGCCGTTTTTAAATTTTGGCTTTGTGCTTGAGTAATAAAGGCCGTATCAAGAACATGATCGCTGGCAAGTACACGGTCTGCTGCAATAAAAGCACTGCTTTTTTGCGCAATACTTTGCCCTATTCGCTCAGTAACCATAGACAGTGTAAGCACGGTTAAAACAGCAAGGGCGATAGCTGCGCTTATAACTGTTAACTCACCACGGCGAAATTCTCGCGAAAACAACTTAAGCGCTAACTTAACCCACATTAGCAACGTCCTCTACTTGGCTTTTTACCAGTAAACCCGCTTCTATTTGAATAATGTGCTCACATTTTTGTGCAAGCCCTTCATCGTGAGTAACCAAAATAAGCGTAGTACCGTGTTGCGTGTTTAAATCAAATAATAAGGATTCAATCATTTTACCGTTTTTGCTGTCTAAATTAGCCGAAGGCTCATCAGCAAACAGTATTTTAGGTGTACCAATAAATGCTCGCGCAATAGCAACACGTTGCTGTTCACCGCCAGAAAGTTGCGACGGGTAATGATCAATTCGATGGCTCAAGCCTACTTTTTCAAGCAAAACAATTGCTTGCTCTTTTGCATCACTTTCGCCAGCAAGTTCTGCTGGTAGCATAACGTTTTCTAGTGCAGTTAAGCTTTGTACTAACATGAACGATTGAAACACAAATCCAATTTTAGCCGCGCGCAGTGCAGCACGCTCTTCTTCATCTAAATTGTGTAATGGCTCGCCATCTAAAAATATTTCGCCGCTACTTGCGGTATCCAGCCCTGCTAATAAACTGAGTAACGTTGATTTACCAGAGCCCGACGTGCCAACAATAGCAACAGACTCGCCATGCTTGACATTAAAGCTGATGTCGCTGAGGATGGGCAGCTCACCTTCAAAGGTAGAGACTACTTTAGACAAACCATTAACCTGAATTATATTTAATTGAGAAAGCGCTGACATATGACTCATTCAATCCTTCGTTTAGTATTCATTTTATTTTTAGTTATCAAACCGCTGAGCGCAGCAGCCGACAACACGATTTTAATACTCGGTGACAGTTTAAGCGCAGCCTACGGACTTCAACAAGAAGAAGGCTGGGTAAAATTGTTACAAGATAAATACGATGACGAACACGCCGACATTGAACTTATCAACGCCAGTATTAGTGGCGAAACATCTGGTGGAGCCCTACGCCGTTTAGATGCATTGCTTGAGCAATACGAACCCACTCATGTACTTATTGAGCTAGGTGCTAATGACGGTTTACGTGGTTTTCCAGTCAAAAAAATGCAAACTAACTTAACGTCTCTTATTCAAAAAAGCCAAGCAGCTAATGCGATGACCGCCTTAATGGAGATTTACATTCCCCCTAATTACGGCCCGCGTTACAGTAAAATGTTTACAGACACTTTCTCGCGCGTTAGCGAAGAAACAAATGCGCATTTAATGAACTTTTTTATGCTAGATATTGCCAGCCAATCTGAGCTGATGCAAAACGATAGTTTACACCCTAACAAAAAAGCTCAGCCATTAATACGAGATGAGATGTATGACTCGATCAAAAAGTGGTTAAATAAAGACTAGCCAATTAATACACCGCAAGAGTGCCTTTTTAGGTCTCTTGCGTAATAAACACCCAAACAAACAATCGCTTATTGATTTTTAAAAAAATACACGTACTATTGCATACAAATCGGTATGTGGCGCAGCTTGGTAGCGCACTGTCATGGGGTGGCAGGGGTCGAGAGTTCGAATCTCTCCATACCGACCATTTAATTTATTTAAATATTAAGTACTTATAATTTAAATAAAATACATACTGCTACACGTACACTAAATATTATTAATACATGTAGCATATATGTAGCTTCACTACTTACAGCTAATTCAGCTCGTTCATATGTAGTTATTAGATAACTTTAATATGTAACATCATGTCCTATCTTATTTCCTAATACCCTGATGTGCAGCATAATTAACATATTTCTAGTAGATGTTTATATTTAGCAACAGCTTGTCGAGTCATTCCTATTTCGTTGGCTATAAGTACCTGTGAAGGCTTTTTCCCTTCACTTTGTATCTTCGTTATTGCTCTAGTAATTTTTTCCTCTGTGTTTGTTCTACGTGCTTTGTGTGTAAACTTAGCTCCCTGCTGTTGAGCAAGTTTTTTAGTTACGATCTTAATTTGCAGTAAAAATAGTCCGGCTCTCCCACGGTTATTTGACGAGCTATATTTGAACCAAGTGAAATTAGCCACACTCTTAACAATCCCTTTCAATTCGGAGTGGTTTAATGGGTGGGTTTTAGGAAGGTCTGACGAACTGAACTCATTACAAGACTGAGCAATATTAAATAAATGACTTTCCCATTGTTCATATGTCCAATTCTCTTTCGCATAATTAATACGTTCGTATGCTATGAATCTAAGCTCATGAAATACCATACAGTTTCGCGACTCAGCGACTAAAGACCAATCAAAGTCATATCGGCGTTTTTTTGTCACCTTTGTTAAATAATTATTTAATTCATTTAGACTATATTCATGTGCATGAAGGAAAGATGTATTCCAACTCGAATTTAAAGGGTTTTTACTCAAGGGGCCGTAATAGGATGTATCAGCGCCTAATTGCAATGTCATCCCCTTTCTTACATCATCTAAAAATCTGACTGGTTTTTCACACGATGCATTTGATGAAGGTACAAATTGAACTGCATAAAATAGATGCGCGCCACCAACTACTTTAGAGCTATCAGCTCGGTCTAAGCCACTTACAATTATATTTGGAGGCGGTAATAACTTATCTTCCCAGCTAAAAGTGTTTTCATCATCAATGTCAAAAACCAACCAGAACACGATGTTTTTAGGGTTTATCTGAATATATTTATGAGTTTTTAACGCTAAATCACCATACCGATAACGTGCTTCATGTTTTATATCTGCACTAAGTGTTCTAGGTGGTGTGGTTTGAAATAATCGTTGTGTTAAAAGCAACTGAGCACACTTATTCTCAACCATTAATGGCTGTACTGCTGAATTCATAATAAAAATACCTATGTCAAAAGTAATCAACATGGCAGGCAAGAAGTTTAATTTGCTATGCCTGCCATACTAGCAAGCTATGTGCGGTCACCATATTTGCGAAGCCAAGTATCTAAAGTCGACTTTTCAAATAGTAATTTGTTACCTAACTTAATACTTTCAGGCGAAAGTTTTTTAGCTAACTGGTGATCCCCCGCTTTTAAAGCGGCTTTACTTTTATTACGAATATTATAAATATGTTGAGTAGAACAGCTTAAATAAGCAGCTGCTTGTTGAGCGGTAATATACCCAGGCATAACAATCTCCAATACGTTAAAGAAGCGAAGAAATGCGCCACATAGATATGGCTTAATTTCATACACAAACGTGTATGTACCTCGTTACGTATTGAAGGCAGCCCGTAAGCGCCTGTTTTTTCACTGTGAAAGTGATAAGTAGAATGTTCTGAACTTAATTAAATAGGGAAATTTCTTCGCGTTATAAATAAGCATATAACATATGCTTATTTATAAATTTAAATTACTTAGGAGTATAAATCAAGCAATTTAGCCTCTAACGGGTTTGAACTTTATAACGCCCTCTTTATAACCAACGTTGTTGAATGTAGCCCAAATTTCCAAATTTAGGTTTATATTCACTGTAGTAGTTTTCACGAAATACTTTATCCGCGTCTTCCCTATCTATTAAACCATTTTCAAGCAAATACATTAAAGCAATAGATGGGCTTCGAGATTCACCTAAGCTGCAATAGATAAATACTTTTTCTTCATTGTCTAAAGCTCTTTTTATAAAGCCTAACGCAGGATCGATCATTTCATTACTTACATATGCAGGGTTATCACCATCAATCATGTTTAAATAAATCGCTTCCTCCGTTTCTTTAAATAAGTAGTAAGGGTTATCTTTGTTGCATCCCCTGCCACTCCAACCAACAACAGATTGGTGAGTTACATGACCATTTGCTCTGTTTAAAGCACAAACAATTTTCATGCCCTTTGATTTGGCAAGCTCATATTCTTCTTTAGTACCTACGTAAATTTCTAAATCGCCAATTCTTTTCATAATAAATCCCTTTAAATTTTGTTTGTGCCGCTTAATGAATTACTGAAGGCTGGATTTTCAAACTATCACTGCAATCATCACAAAGCATAAGCATCCACTTAAACACTGATTGAACATGTGCCTCAGGGTAGTAATTATCAAACTTCTTCACTTTTTCTGATCGATTATAAAACGATGAAAAAGACTCTAGTTGTATATCCCAAACCTCTGATTGCTCGTTACTATAATCGTAAAACATGAAGTCTAAGGTAAGTAACTCACTAAGCACTTGTGCTTCATTAAGCTTACTTAGGTTATTTCTAATCGATAATAATTTATCACGGCTATTATCCTGACCTTGCAGTCTGATAAATAAAAAATCAATCGCGGGTAAAAATGCATAAACGTTAAAATTAATCATAAAAAACTACGCAGCTTTTCAACTGCGTAGCCTGTATTTTGTGTAAAAACCCACTTAACAATTGCACTTAACAAAGCAACTGTCAAAACTATTTGTAGAACTCACCACGACTATGAGTGTCTCGCGCTTCTTGCTCTGTGTAGCTATCACCGCAATGATCGACATTTCCAGTTCCATCATTGTATTCATCAATGAACTTATCCTGCTCAGACTTATCATCAACATCCAGCAAAATATCAACCGTAACGGCCCCTATAAACTTAACTGCTTTCCAGAACATTTGCTTCACTCGCTTCCATCTAAGTATTCCTTAGTATCGTGAACACATTAAAGCTAAGAAACTCTTAGTTTTCAAGTTAAGAATTTAATATAATGAAAACGAATGATGGTTCACCGTTTCCAAAACGGCTAAAAGAGGCAAGACTAGCAAAAGGACTTTCGCAAAAAAAACTAGGAATACTGGCAGGTATGGATCAGTTCGCGGCGTCGCCTAGAATGAATCAATACGAAAAAGGCGTACACTCACCCGACTTTCAAACAGTGCGCGCGTTAGCTAAAGTATTAGAAGTGCCAACAGCATTTTTTTATTGTGAAGAGGATGCACTAGTAGATTTAATTCTGCACTTTAAAAAATAAACTAACCGAACGGATATTTATGAAAAAAGCAGTAAGAGTTAAATTGATTTTGTATATTTCACTATTTATCTGCTTAATTATCTTCCCATTTAGCTTGTTCAAAGGATGGATATTTATTGCATATCCATCCCTTTTAATAGGCTTTACAATACCTTTCATATTACTTTTAGAGCATGATATTGAGAAGTTTCTAAAAGGGATATTTTTAATTTTATATGGGATTTTTTGGGGTGCAGTAATCCCAGAGGTATTCAGTGAGTATATGAATGGATACTTTGCCCAACAATTTGAAATTTTCAAAAATTTAGCTCTTTTTTCTTGTACCGGCGCTGGCGGCAGCATTATAGCTTCTCATTCAGAAACAGAAAGTAAGAATAAAAAGATCGAAAAAGTTGTTATTGATAAAACAGAAAAAATAGAAGAGCTAATATGTAGCATAGATAAACTGAGAAAAATAACATATCGAATCCACGCCATATATGGAGTAATTATTATATTAGTTATTCTCATCATAGTTTCAAATAGCATGCTTTAAAATACCTCTAAGAATACCAAAGCTTTATTTTCTAACAACATATAGCAAATTCATTTTTAAAGAGAGGCATCATGAGCAATAGCCTCTCTTTAAACATTGGGGCTTCGCCCCTGTCCCCCGCTATGTCGAAGCCGAAAATCGGCTTACACATAGCGGGGGACAACACATTCATACCCTTATACGCAGGTTTTATTTGCAGATTGAAAAATATTTCTAAAGTGGTAACCTTATTGCTACTGAAGCTCTAACGAGCCAGAAAAAAACAGGCGCTATTCTGCTGCCTTCAACACGTAGTAACGAGGTAAATACTATCTTTTTAAAGGTAGTAACCAATCAAAAACGGCGCACTCCAGCTGCTGACAACACGTAGAAATGAGGTTAATAATCAGGCGAGATCAGTCCGAGCCTTTCGCATATGCGAAAAACAGGGGCGAATAGGCTTAAGTGCCGCTGAGCTTTATTGCCAGTCAATCTTACAACCTTAATACGACTGGAGTCACACCATGAAATTCGATGCACTAATCGAAGTCCAAAAACTAAAATTTGAAAGTAAGTTAATCGCTGGAAGCCGTAAAAAAGCATCTAAGCTTGATAAACATAAATTCGAGCTAATAGAAATTTACAAGCAAGGGTCAAACATTGTCGAGCTTCAGCGCTGGCTAAAGCGTAAAGGTATAAATGCTCATTGGTCAACAATTCAAAGATGGATTAAAAAACATGGCTAAATTTGCGAAACCAAAAACTCAAGCACACAATGTCATAAAAGGACTTACAAAAAGTAAGCTTATAAAGTCTCTTGGAACTGCCAGAAACTACGAGCAATCACTTAACACCGTTGCCTCTTGGGCTAAAGATATTGGCATAAACGGTATTCAGGCAATGACCATCGAGCAAGCACTCAATTATTTAGATTACCGTAAAGAAATAGTGGGTCAAAAGTCACTGGATATGGAGCGCCAAGCTATACAAGCAATGATGAGGCTAAACGGCAAACTTAAAGACAAACAAACGCTTCCTGTTATTAAATCAATTAATCAGCAAATTCTTAAATCACGCGCCTACACCACAGAGCAAGTACAAATAATAAGTAAGCACCAAACATCTAAATATTCATTATCAACACAAATAGCACTCTCTTCGGGGCTTCGTGCGCATGAATTATTGACCATAGCCAAAGTTGAAGAGCGCAAAGCAGATAAACGGCCAGCTTTTGATTCAAAATGGTCTGGTAGAAACGGTGTGCTATATACCGTGACAGGCAAAGGAGGCTTAACACGCGAAGTACTAATACCTCACGATTTATCAGCTAAATTAGAACTTCGTAAACTTAAACAACCTGCCACTGTTGTTGATAGAAAAATAAACTACTTACAGCGCTACGATATAGGAGGCGGTAAAAAATGGTCTGATTCATTTAATAAAGCATCAAACCGTACGCTTTCATTTTCCAACGGTGCTCACGGCCTTAGGCATAGCTACGCACAAGAAAGGCTATTAGAGCTGATACTTAATCAATATCCATATCAAATAGCATTAGAGACAGTTTCACAAGAGATGGGGCATTTTAGACCTGAAATAACTGAAGTTTATTTGCGTTAAATTAAAAAGCTACCATCAAGATAGCTTTAATTTCAAACCTTATTTATTTCTTTGAAGACTTACTAGGTTTTAATCCTGGGGTGTTCCCCGGAGTGTTTTTGTTATCACGTCTACGTTTATCAGGTTTGCCAGTTGAATCAGCAATTGGTTTTGGTCCTGGTTTAAGAGCCATAATCGTTATCCTTTCAATTAAGAGGAAGTCCCTCAATTATGAGTATAGCTTTAAATAAGAATTTAGAGGTTGTAATTGATAAATAGTTAATTTTCACTAAATTGAAAAGGTGTAATTTTGAATTGAACCTGAAAATCAAGCATTATAGATACGTTAATATAATTGCTTTTAATACCTCTTTTGGCGCACTGAGACTAGGTAGGTTTCAATTAAAAGTATTAAGTGTTCATCTTAACCGCCTCCTACTCTTTTCTACAGGTGCACATGAAATTTGAGACGGTTAACATGAAATGGTGCATTTCAAGCCTGAGATTGCCGAAATATGTCTAAGATTGAATGAATTTTTGTATATTTTTCAAAGAAACTATAGAACTAATTTTCACCCTAAAATACCAACATTTACACTTAGATCTCTATCTGGATAGTGTTATGAACATCCAAGGTAATAACTGTTATCTACTTATTTTTCACTTTAAAAATGATCAATTATAAACCTAAGGCTTCTCTCATTTTTGTTTTTATTCTCTTTAATTCCGCGTAAGTTACTTTTAAAAGTGGATATAAGATACAGCGCGTTGAAGTTGAAAAAAAAGCTTCTTTTGACAAAAATTCATTATCTACATTAATTAACAGCTGACATAATTTTTGGTCTGAAATCAATTCTGCATTTAAAGGTACTTCGTATTCTACATTGGGTACCTTAAGCTCAATTAACCTTTGTTTAAACACATTTAAGTTATCTACACAAAAACTCGTAAAGTTTTGTATTCGCAAGAGTCGTAGATAAGGTAATGAATGAGAATACCTACTACTGGTTCCCCCATTCAAATAAAGCACTGTTGAACTCGCTTTACCTAAAACATCAGCATTCCCTACAACATCTTTCGTTTTAGCCATACCATTATGATCAAATGTTATGTAGTCATTTACGGAGTATTCTTCTGATGATGGATCTAATAAGGAAATATCGACTACATCACCAGCTTCATCTCTTATTAGTAATTCTTTTTTTTCTTTTGCTAAGTTACAGCCTTCACAAGCTTTATGTAGGTTGTACCAGCTATAACCTAAATGAGAAAAGTGCTTTTTCGGTAAAAAGTGCTCTACATTATACCTTTCGACAGAAATGTCATTCTCACAAATATAACACTTATCAAAATAAAGTAAGTTTAGACTTCGTTTAACATCATTATGAGCATAAACAGATGGTGAAACAGTTGTATGAGACAAAAGCTGTCTCCTATTAGCATCTGTAAGGTTATTCAATTTATTCGGTATAGGAACCCCACCTCTCAACACTTTCCTCAAATGGTTATCCTCCTTTAATTTCGCCAATAAGTTCTTCATTTGCAAAGGCTGACATATGAAGAATAAGCTTTTCTTTTGCTGCTGAAGTTTGACTTAGCTCAAGGTATATTTCTCTCATACGAGTTATATTTTTGTCTTCATTGATTAGCATGGTCTTGAACTCAGCTAATAAAAGCATGACGTCTTTAGAGAAGCCTCCATCGTATTCAAATATAATGTTTGTAATACTATCGATGTCCATAGCATAAAACGTTTTATCAAAGACATCATTAGAAGGCAAACTGATTACTTGAGATAGCTTTGGAAGTCCACGAACAACAAATGGACTATGTGAAGTCACTATAAATTGTATATTTGGAAAAGTATTAGACAATGATCCAATATACAATTCTTGTGCTTTTGGATGCAAATGCAGATCTACTTCATCTATTAAAACAATTCCTTTAGCGCTCAAAGGATTATCTTTTGCTGGATTTAAAAGACATAGTCGTCTTGAAATATCAGCAACTAAAGAAAGCATACTTTTTTCACCCTGAGACAATTGAGTAACTTTTAGTGTCTCGTCGTCTTTATCAATTATCATATCCAAAGGATCTCTTTGAATCGTTAAGTTTGAAAAGCCTGGTAAAAATGTATAAATTGCACCTCTAACATTATCAATAATTCTATTATCAACACTTAGTTTTTTATCTAAATTTTTCTTTCTGATATTTATCGCATTTTGTAGGCTATTAAAAACATGATCTTTACTCTCACTATCAGGGATAGACTCTAAGAGCTTTAAAAACTCTTTAGAATTTAGCTGTTCTTCTCGTGATTTAATATCTGCTTTAAGTTCAATGAGCTCTTTTTCAGTAGAGTTTTCGATTTCCACTAACTCTTTAAACCACCTAAAAAAAAGTTTAAAGTCGGCCTTACCATTTAAAGCTTTATGGTAGCCTTTGGCCTTATTCCATATTTGTTCATCAAGAATTTCCTCGGACTTCTCTATATCTTTAGTTGTTACATCTAAAGCTCTATCGACCGTATAAAAACAAAGTAGTGGATAAGAGGTATTTTTATTGTGACTATTTACCAATTCATAAATTGATCCAATTTGGTTAATTCCTGTGTAGTCACCTTTAATTTTTTTACTGAGTTCTCTGCTTGAAGCTAGTTCCATTTTAAATGGTTTATCATCAAATAAATATTCAACATTGATTTTAGCAAAGTCTTCAGAATTACTGATTTCAGGCTCTTCAATAACATCGCCATTGCTCGACTTTCGCATTAATCTGGGTGTTAAATGCGAGAATGACTTTTTAATTGCTTCTAAAACAGTAGACTTCCCGCAACCATTATTGCCAACCAAAACGGTTATATTTTTATTTTTAGAAAACGTTAAGTTTAGATGGTTACTACCACGATAATTAGTTAGTTTGAGTTTTTCTAAACGTAGATTATCAGAGTTGACTTGTTGAGAGCACCTTAAGCCATAATCAATTTTTTCTTTGTTGTTAATATCTACTTTTTCGTTTTCAGACTGAGCCAGTTGATATGATGCTAAAAAATCACCTTTTTCAGACTTGCTTTTTAACAACCGAACTGTTGAGGAAACTTTATCACTCATTTTGTTGCTCCATCAAAATATTTTATAGAATGTAGCGCAGCTGTACCATAGCGCTTTTCTAGCCTATAAATAAACTTCGGTTCAATATGCGTCGCAAATGAAATTAAACCCTTTAAATGATAAATGTCACTACTAGACAAACTATTACTAATGTACTTGTGAATAAGTGCTGAGATATACTTTTTCTTATGCCTTCCAATAGATAATGTATTATTGTTTGCTATTGTAATACCTGTAATGTGTCGGTTATGCCCTTTTGATGAAAAAACAGTCTTATCATGGTTTATCGTAAGTTTATGGTGAAAGCATTTTGAAAGTAACTCAGGTATAAACTTTATCACTTCAGCTAAAACGCCGGCTAAACTAGTTGATAACACGAGATCATCAGCATAACGTGAGTATAAGACATCATTTTCATTACAATAATCATCCATAAGCCTATCAAACTCGAACATTATTATATTTGAAATATATGGTGAACTCGGCGCCCCTACACTTAATACGTAATTTGTATTTCTTTTTCTAGCTCGATTCCAAAATAAAAACTCTGATAAATAAAGAATTTCACTTTTTTTAAGGTTAATACCTCTATTAATAAGAGCTTCATGAAGTAAGTCTGGAGTTATACTGTTGAAAAAGTCTCTAAAGTCAACTTTTAAAAGGTATTCAGAGCCTTTATGCTTTTCAGCATGCTCTTTAATTCCCCTACCCTCTATATATGCTGATGCTGCATGGTGGGGTTGAACTAACTCAGAGAGTAACTTAACAATATAAGTCTGAATTTTTTTTACTTGTGGAGTTGGCTGCGCAATTGTTCTAAAACCGATCGTCTTTTTCGGTATTTTATATACTTTGTAATGCCTAGAAGGATATTGATTTAAAAGCTCGCTGCATCCTTCAAACTTGCTATTTAACTTATTTATTAAATTTAATTTCATAATATTAATTAGTAAAAAGGCGGTGTTCTCACACCGCCTTTTGCCCTTTACAAGTAGCCGCGGAACAGAATTTTTGATCCGTAAACGGCTGTGAAGAATGAACAACGGATTACGGAACAAAAATTTTGTTTCGCAACTTTAAATGTTGAACAATAAATTAGAGTTTAGTGCTACACCAAACTAGATTAATAAAAATCCATATAACGCTAAAGAGCACTTTAATTTTAATATAGGCAGCTTAGATAAGCAACTTAACTAACTGAATTATGTGAAACCTTATAACTTCCTACCCCACTCTTCCAAAGCTTTGCGACGCTTGTCCATATACGTCTGCATATTATAAACGCCCTGAACTCCTTGTAATTGATGGTTTAGTATTTTTTCAATCACTATTGGATCTGTTCCAATATCAGTATCACCTAAGCGAGTAGCGACTGTTCTTCTTAAATCGTGAGGTACGAATTTTGGGACTCCCAATTGTTCTAATTTACGGCTAATGGAGCGCGATAATGAATGCCTATCAATAGGCTGCTCACCTGGGCCTGATTTATTAGTTGTTGTACTCGGAAATACATATTTAGAATTGAGATAGCCAAATGCTGCCCGTAACTCATCAAGCAAAATAACCATATTTTGAGTAATCGGTACTTTATGGGTTCTTTCGCCATCTTTGTTTTGTTTTACGCGATCGGCTGGGATTGTCCATATCATTTTGTCAAAATCAAACTCTTGCCACTGTGCGCCTGTAACTTCTATTGGCCGACACCCTGTTAAAGTAATACACTTCAATGCGTAAATAACTTGCTGGCTAACACCTAGCTTTGGTAAGCGTTCAAAGACTTGAATCACTTCGTCAAACTCAAGCGCTCTGGTTCTAGACTTTTCAAGACCGCCTACGCTTTTCTTTTTAACTGTGCTAACAGGATTTCCTTGCATAAGATCCCGCTCAACACCAAAGTCGAACATTTGTTTTAAAATAGAGAGTGTTTTATTTGCTTGGGTATTTGAACCCCGATCTTTTATTGGATCAAGCACCTTATTAAGAATATCACGCCGAGTTATCTCTTTGAGCTTATAATTACCGATAAAGGGCAAGATGTCTTTTTTGAACATTCTAATTACAGGATCTACGTCTTTTCGGTTAACTTTAATGTCTCTTTCAATAAACTCTTTAGCAAGTTCATCAACGGTTGGTGATGTATCTTCGATAAACTGCCGCTTTAGTGATAGCTGCTTTGTTTCGTATACGTCTTCACCTAAAGCAACTCGCCCTTTTAAACTTTCAACTTCCTTGCGAACATCTTTTAAATCACACTCGCCAAAGTACCCTAAATGGTAATTACGCTGTTTACCTTTGATGCCACCAAAACGATAATTTAAGTAAAGTGCAATTTTACGCTTTTTATCATTTTGTGTTTTGCCTACACGTGCATGAAAACCACTTAACTTTGTGTCATTTATCCGTTTAATAGGTTCAGGAACTGAGCTTAATAACGAATCAGTCAATAACATTTTCACGACAGACATATGTAGCACCAAATATTAAATATAAAGTACATGCAGCATATATGTAGCACCACCTGTATTCAACTACTTAATTTTACTTAGAGCTAACCTTTACTAATAAATTCAATTTAAATGAATTATAACAACAACTTAAAATAAAATCTTATTCTACTTATAGCTACTTACTTCTACTTAAATCTAATCTCAACTTCTATGGGGTGGCAGGGGTCGAGAGTTCGAATCTCTCCATACCGACCATTTAATTACCCCTGTATTAATAAGTTAAACTTCTCTTCAAAAATGTAGCCAAAATTTACCTGTATTAATTCTACAATTTATCTGTAGCACTACCTTATTTATCAAAGCACACTTAATAAAACAGAATTTACCTAGCAAGTCTTGTAGTTTTTGAGTGGGTTGTATTTAAATGTTATTACCTAGAAGTGGCCTTTGTGGAATCTACATAAAGCCATTTAATTTCAATATTATTGAAATTAAAATAAAAAAGCGCTCTAAGCGCTTTTTTTATTAAAGTACTAGTGCTTGCGCCCTACACCATTACGTACCATGTCTTGCCCTGTTTGGAATATGTCTTCTGTAATACCGCGCGCTAAAAGCAGCTTTTGTTGGTCGTCAAACACGGCTACAAAACGACTACCATCACTATTGTTTGTTGCCATACCAACACCGGCAACACCTTTAAGTCCAAAACCACCGTTTTCTACATTAATAAAAAGCTTTCTAATTCGGCTAGACTAGAAATTACATCATTTTCTTTATTCATTTTAACACTCTTTTAGTAAGGCTTTTAAATCATTATGGTGGCTATTTTATAGAGAAGAGCCAAAAACTTAAACCCTTGGCTCATATATGGTCTCCTCCAGTATTGCAAGGTGTCATTCAACGATAGCAGGGACAGGTTTGCTGTCATATATACGGTCTTTTAGTGAAGATTATTACTTCTGACCTTGATGTAATCCGCGCATATTGTCCTGATCAGGTTATCGGTATTTACTACCACTGAACTCTATAGGTTTTCAATATGCAGGTTTGACCTGTTATGTCATCGTTTTAGCCACTTACGCAATTCTTTGAAGAGTATTTATACGGGTGAGTAACTCTCACCTGAAGCGCTAATAGCCCAAGCCATTCTCGCCATCTTGTTGGCATAAGCTACACATGCTCGATTATGCCCTCGAGTTTGAACCAGTCGGTTTATCCATTGACTTAATTTATCATTCTTCGTTTTTGCTCTTGAGACAACCGCTTTTGCTCCTTGGATCAACAGGCACCTTAAGTAGCTATTTCCTCGCTTACTTATCCCAAGTAAAGTATCTTT